>NZ_JBBCBW010000007.1:0-267560 GCF_037204085.1 Variovorax sp. CCNWLW235
AAATAAAGGAGGAGGCCGCAGGCCGGGGGACATTCGCGGAGAAAGGTACCCCGTCGGCGGGTGCGCCGCCCCGAACAGCGGCGCCCAAAACAAGCGCCTCGAACCAAGCTCCACGCACCACCGGCATGCAGCGCAAACCCATTTCGGTGCACATATCTTGCATACCAGTTGGCACAAAAGCTGCTGGTATGCAGACCAATGTCTACATCCGCATCCGAAATCAGTGCACGCATCGTCGAAGCGGTGATGGCGCAGAAGCTCGCCCCCGGTTCGCGCCTGGGCGAACAGCAACTGGCCATGCTCTTCGACTGCAGCCGCACCATCGTGCGCGAGGCCCTCACCCGCCTGGCAGCGCGCGGCATCGTGACGGTGAGCGCACGGCGCGGCTGGTTCGTTATCGAGCCTTCGCAGGAAGAAGCGCGTGAAGCCTTCGAGGCGCGCCGCGTCATCGAGCTTGGCCTGATCCGCAGTACGGGCAGCACCGGCAAGATCGACAAGACCGCGCTGCGCCAGCTGAAGGCGCACCTTCAGCGTGAAAAGGCGGCGCTGAAGGAAAGCGACGTCGGGAACCGCAGCTTTCTTCTGGGCGACTTTCATGTGTGCCTGGCCGAATGCCTGGGCAACACGCTGCTGGCCGACACGCTGCGCGACTTCACCGCGCGCACCACGCTGATCGCCATGCTTTACCAAAGCACGCACGATGCAGTGCAGTCGTGCGAAGACCACGTGCAGATCGTTGCCGCACTCGAACGGGGCGACCACGCCGCCGCCGAAGCCCTGATGGCTGCGCATATCGGCACCGTGCAGTCCGCACTGCGTGTGCAGGCGCCGACCGATCCCCTTGCGCAACTGCGCGATGCGCTGGCGCCGCTGCAACAGAACACCGCGGCCAGGCCAAAGCGGCGCAAGGCGGCCGCGTCTTCTCCCAATGACACCGATTCTTCGACTTACCTAGGAGCCCTGCTATGACTTTCTCTTCGTCCAAACGCCACCTCACGCTCGCGCTTGCTTCCGTTGCCATGCTGGCCGCAGCCGGCACCGCCCAGGCCCAGAACGCCCTGGATAACGTGCTGAAGGCCAAGACCATCAAGATCGCCGTGCCGACCGACTACCCGCCGTACGGCTCGGTCGACAAGAACATGAAGCCCCAGGGCCTGGACGTTGAAATGGCCGAGCTCATTGCCGCCAAGCTGGGCGTGAAGGTCGAGCTGGTGCCCGTGACCAGCGCCAACCGCATTCCCTACCTGCAGACACGCAAGGCCGACCTCGTGATTTCGACGCTTGGCAAGAACGCCGAGCGCGAGAAGGTCATCGAGTTCTCTTCCGCCTACGCCCCCTTCTTCCAGGCCGTGTATGCAGCCAAGAGCATGAAGCTCACCAGCTTTGCCGACATGGCAGGCAAGACCGTGGCCGTGACGCGCGGTGCCATGGAAGACCAGGAGCTGAACAAGGTGGCGCCGCCCAACGTCGACTACCGCCGCTTCGAGGACAACAACGCGACCATCGCCGCCTTCGTGGCCGGCCAGACGCAAACCCTTGCAACCAGCGCGGCGGTGGCGGGCGACATGCTCGCCAAGAACCCGAAGGTGAGCGCTGAATTCAAGCTGCTGCTGAAAGACAGCCCCTGCTTCGTCGGCGTTGCCAAAGGCGAAACCGCATTGAAGGCCAAGGTCAACGAGATCATTGCCGCCGCCAAGAAGGACGGCACGCTGGACACCATGTCCAAGAAGTGGCTCGGCAAGGCCGCCGGCGACCTGCCAGTCTGATCGCCCGCTGACCTCCCACGAGTAAAGAAGGCGCGGCCATGGAATTCGACTTCGGTGCAGTTCTTGTCGATTGGCGGCTGCTCGCCAAAGGGGTGGCCTGGACGGTGGGCCTCACGGCCATCGCCACCCTCATCGGCATGGCCGTGGGCGTGGCCTGCGCCTGGGCGCGCGCCAGCGGGCCTGCATGGCTTCGCTGGCTCGTCGGCAGCTATGTAGAGTTGATCCGCAACACGCCCTTCATCGTGCAGCTGTTCTTCATCTTCTTCGGGCTGCCCGCGGCGGGCGTCAAGCTCACGCCGGAGACGGCTTCCGTGATTGCGATGGTGCTGAACCTCGGCGCCTACGCCACCGAAATCATTCGCGCCGGCATCGAGGCCACGCCCAAGGGGCAGATCGAAGCGGCCGTGAGCCTGGCGCTCAACAAGGTGCAGGTGTTCACCCGCGTCATCTTGCCGCCGGCGCTCAAGAAGGTATGGCCCGCCATGGTGAGCCAGATCATCATCGTGATGCTGGGCTCCGCGGTGTGCGGGCAGATTTCCACCGAAGAGCTGAGCTACGCGGCCAATCTCATCCAGAGCCGCAACTTCCGCGCGTTCGAGGCCTTCATCATCGCCACGCTGGTGTACCTGGCGCTTGCCGTGAGCCTGCGCCGGCTGCTCAACTGGGCCGGGCCGAAGTTCTTCTTCGGCCGTTGAAAGAAGAGGAAAACCACATGGTCGATTTTTCTCTCTGGGACATCCTGCGCAACCTGCTCATGGCGCTGCGCTGGACCGTCGTGTTGTCGCTCATCGCCTTCATCGGCGGCGGGCTGGTGGGCGGCCTGCTGTTGTTCCTGCGCTTGCGCGGGGGCAGCATCATGAATCGCGCCGTCGGCCTGTACGTGCAGCTTTTCCAGGGCACGCCGCTGCTCATGCAGCTGTTTCTTGCCTACTTCGGCATTGCGCTGTTCGGTGTCGACGTGTCTGCGTGGACTGCGGCCAGCGTGGCGCTCACGCTCTACACCAGCGCCTTTCTCACCGAAATCTGGCGCGGCTGCGTGGCCTCCATTCCCAAGGGTCAGTGGGAAGCCTCGGGCAGCCTGGCGCTGAGCTTTGCCGAGCAGATGCGCCATGTGATCCTGCCGCAGGCCGTGAAGATCGCCATTGCGCCGACGGTGGGCTTTCTGGTGCAGGTGATCAAGGGCACGGCGCTCGCCTCGGTGATCGGCTTTGTCGAGCTCACCAAGGCCGGCAGCATGATTTCGAACGCCACCTTCCAGCCCTTTGTGGTGTTCAGCTGCGTGGCGCTGCTTTACTTTGTGCTGTGCTTTCCGGTAAGCCTGTACGCCAAGAACCTCGAGAGGAAATCCCATGGCCGCCGTGCTTGACCCCCAGACCTCCGCCGCGCCGATCGTGCGCGTGACCGCGCTGCGCAAATCGTACGGCGCCAACGAGGTGCTCAAGGGCATCGACCTTGAAGTGAAGCGCGGCGAGGTCATCGCCATCATCGGCAAGAGCGGCTCGGGCAAGAGCACGCTGCTGCGCTGCATCAACGGGCTCGAGGTGTTCCAGGAAGGCTCGCTCACGGTCGACGGCAAGCCGCTGCTGCACGAGAGCGCCATGGCCATGCGCGAGCTGCGCCAGCGCGTGGGCATGATCTTCCAGAGCTTCAACCTGTTTCCGCACCTCACCGTCGGCAAGAACGTGATGCTCGCGCCCACGCTGGTGAAAAAGCGCAGCAGCCTGGAAGCGGCCTCGCAAGCGCGCAAGCTGCTCGACCGGGTGGGCCTGGCCGAGAAGTTCGACGCCATGCCCGACCAGCTTTCGGGCGGCCAGCAACAGCGCGTGGCCATTGCACGCGCGCTGGCAATGGAGCCGGCGGTGTTGCTGTGCGACGAGATCACCTCCGCGCTCGACCCCGAACTGGTCGGCGACGTGCTGCGCGTGGTGGAGTCGCTGGCCGATGAAGGCATGACGCTTCTGATGGTCACGCACGAGATGAGCTTTGCGCGCAAGGTGAGCGACCGGCTCATCTTCATGCACCAGGGCCGCGTGCATGAGATGGGTCCGCCGGCGGAGCTGTTCGGCAACCCGCAAACGCCCGAGCTGAAGCAGTTTCTCTCGTCGCTGCACGACTGAGGCGGAAAGCTTTCGCTACTTGCGCGCCCGCGCCTTCGCACGCTTGCCCACCACCATTCCAGGTGGCGGATCGAAGTTGTCGTCGGGCCCGATGCCGGTCTCCACGCCGAGCCGGGCCGCCAGGTGCGCAGCGTCGTACGGTGCATGCACCTTCACGTCGTTGTCGAAATAGCAGTACACGTCGCGCCCCTTCTTGCGTGAGAGCAGGCGCGAGGGGTCGGCCAGCCTTGCGTCCGTGACCTGCCGCCCGTTGCGCCAGGCCTCGATGCGCTCGGCCCAGCGGTCGAGTGCCTCGTCGCTATAGCCGCTGGCGTAGAGCTCCTTGTCGCCGTGCAGCCGCATGTAGACGAAATCGGCGCAAAGGTCTTCGAGCAGGGGCCAGCGCCCTGCGGTGTCGGCAACGACCAGCGCAACACCGTGGCGGCGCAGCATCGCGATGAAGTCCGGGTTCTCAAAGCTCGCATGCCGCACCTCCATGGCGTGCCGGATCTGCAGCTTTGCAGGCACCTTCAGAAACGCGCGGTCGTCATCCAGCTTTTCGTTGTGTTGCCGCGCCAGCGCAAGGGCAGACCGGCCGTCCCGCGGCAAGAGCGCCAGAAACTCCTCGAGCCGATCGGCGTTGTAGACGAAGGACGGCGGCAACTGCCACAGGATCGGCCCCAGCTTGCCGCGCAGCGCGAACACGCCCGAGGCAAAGAAGTTGGCCAGCGCGGTACGCGGCTCCTTGAGCCGCAGGTTGTGCGTGACGTAGCGCGGCCCCTTCACCGCAAAAACAAAATCGTCGGGCGTCGCGTCATGCCACGCCTGGTACGACACGAGGCGCTGCAGCGAATAGAACGAGCCGTTGATCTCGATGGTGGGGAGCATGCGCGAGGCAAAGTCGAGCTCGAGGCGCTGCGCCAGGCCTTTCGGGTAAAAACGGCCCCGCCATGGTGCATAGCGCCAGCCAGAAATTCCGATTCGCGTGGCACCGGGCATCGTTCGTTTCTTGTTCGTCTTTTTTGGCTGAAGACTTGAACCTGGCCCGCCAGGCGCCGCCGCGGCGTAGGAGATTTTCCTGTTTGCATAGCAGCGCGGGGACCCTGCAGCGCCCCGCATCTGTCGGCCCCCCGCAGCTGGCCGGAACCATGCAGGCTGTGGCAAGCTCCGAGAAGTATGCAAATCCGCCCCCTGCCCTTCACCTCCCGCCGCTGGATGCTGCGCACGCTATTGGGCGCCGCGGCCCTGCAGTCGCCGCTCTCGGCGCTGGCCGGCTTCAACTTCTTTACCAGCGAATACACCGCGACCCGCGATGAGCTGCAAACGCAGATCGCCAAGCGCTTTCCGGTGGCCGAGCGTTATGCCGAGATCTTCATGGTCGGCCTGCGCGACCCGCAGCTGGGCCTGGACGCACGAGGCAACCGAGCGGCCATCACCGCCACGCTGACCATTGCGAGCCCCCTGCTGGCCACATCGCCCGTGCAGGGCGTGGTCTCGGTCAGCAGCGCGCTGCGCTACGACGCCGCCACGCGCGCGCTGCGGCTCGACCAGCCCAAGGCCGAACGGCTCGAGCTGCAGGGCGTGGAAGGGCGCGATGCGGAGCGGCTGCAGAAGATGGGCGCGGTGGTGGCGCAGGAACTGCTGCAGGGCCAGGTGCTGCGCAGCTTTACCGCGGACGAGCTCACGGTAGGGCGCAAGACTTACGAGATCGGCGACATCACCGTGCAGGACGACGGCATCAAGGTACAGCTGAAATGAAAATCCCACTGCTCGCCGCCGCATTGCTCATTGCGGGCTGCGCGGCCATTCTTCCCACGGCCAAGCAGCACTTCGAGCTGCAGGCCCATCGCGGCGGGCGCGGCCTTGCGCCAGAGAACACCCTGGCGGCGTTCTCCAGGGCCATCGACCTGGGCGTGACCACGCTCGAGCTCGACATCGGGCTCACGGCCGACGGCGTGGTCGTCATCTCGCACGACACCGCGCTCAATGCCGACCACACGCGCGACGCGAATGGCGCATGGCTTGCATCGAAGACAGGCCCGGCCGTTCGTTCGCTGACGCTGGCGCAGCTTCAGGGCTACGACGTGGGCCGGCTCAACCCCGCAAGCAACTATGGCAAGCAGTTCGCGCTGCAGCAGCCGCGCGACGGCGAGCGCATTCCCACGCTGGCGGCCCTGTTCGACCACGTGCGCGCACGCGGCGCAAGTGCGGCCACGGTCCGCTTCAATATCGAAACGAAGATCGACCCGACCAGGCCCGACGACACCGCCGCACCCGAGCCGATGGTGCGCGCCCTGCTGGCAGAAATCGACAAGGCGCAGATGGGCGGCCGGGTGACGATCCAGAGCTTCGACTGGCGCACGCTGGCGCTGGTCAGCCAGCTTGCGCCTCAGTTGCCGCGGGCTTACCTGAGCTCCCCGCGCACGCTCAAGGACAGCCGCTGGACGGCCGGCCTCAACGCGGCCGACTTCGCTTCGACACCGCAACTGGTCAAGGCCGCCGCCGGCAAACCCGGCGCGCCCGTGGCCTGGTCACCGGCCTATGCCGACCTGACGCCGGCTGCCATCAAGGAAGCGCAGAAGCTCGGCTTCAAGGTGCTGCCCTGGACCGTGAACCAGCGCGCCGACATGCTGCGGCTCATGGACTGGGGCGTGGACGGCATCATTACCGACTACCCCGACGTGCTGCGCGACCTGATGCGCGAGCGCGGCCTTTCGCTGCCGCCGCCCGGAAAGGCCGGCACATGAGCGCGGCACTGCAACTCGACGCCATCGGCGCGCGGATCGACGCACTGCGCAGCGGCCGCGGCGAATCGATCACCGCACTCTCGAACGAGGCGCGCGCAAGCAGCGAACTGCTTGCGGCTCTGCCGCCGCGCTATGGCGAAGTGCTGCTGAACCTGCTCGACCGGCTGGAATCGAGCGCCCTGTTCAGCGAAGAGAGTTGTTCCTTCAGCCAGAAAGACCTGCTCGACAACCTGCAGGTATGGGTCGACAAGGCCCGTGCGCAACTCGCGTCTTGAGGAGAATCGATATGCAAAGACGAACCCTGCTTCTGCGCGCCGCCCCGGTGCTGGCGCTCGCATCGACGACAGCATGGCCCCTGGCCGCATTGGCCGCCGCTCCGATGGTTGAAATCTGGAAAGACCCGAACTGCGGCTGCTGCCAGGATTGGGTGAAGCACCTCAACGCGAACGGCTTCGCAACCCGCGTGCACGGCAGCGGCAACGATGCTGCACGCGCGCGGCTCGGCATTCCCACCAAGCTGGGCTCGTGCCACACCGGCCTGGTCGGCGGCTATGCGCTCGAAGGCCACGTGCCTGCGCGCGAGGTGCACAGGCTGCTGCGTGAAAAGCCGAAAGCCGTCGGCCTTGCCGTGCCCGGCATGCCGGTGGGTTCACCCGGCATGGACGGCGCCGCCTACGGGGACAGGCGCGATCCCTACGACGTTCTGCTGGTGCTCGCCGATGGCGGCAGCCGCGTCTACCAGAGCTACCGCTGAGGCGGAACCGCGCCGAGGGAACGCTCCGGTCAGCTGAAGCGGCCAGGGTCGAAAGGGGCAAGCGGCGTCTCGGGCGTTGTGCCCGCAAGCAATTGCGCCGCGAGCTTGCCGGTGCGCGCAGACCCGCACAGGCCAACGTGCCCATGCCCGAAAGCCAGCACGACGTCGGTGCTCGCCTTCGAGGCACCGATGCATGGCAGGCCATCGGGCAGGCTCGGCCTGTGGCCGAGCCAGTGCTTCACCGAGGTTGAATCCGCTGCCTGATCGCCGAGCGCGGGGAACATCGATTGCAGATGCCGGTGCAGGATCTCTGCGCGGCGCCAATCGGGCGCGGCTTCGAGCCCGCCGATCTCGACCTGCCCCGCCGCGCGCAAGCCGCCGTCCATCCAGTGCGCGATGAGCTTGCCGTCGGCCACCATGGTCGGTGTGCGCGGACCCACCGCGGCTCCTTCGACGACGACGTGATAGCCGCGCTCCGATTCCAGAGGCACCGGGGAACCGGCTGCAGCGGCCAGCGGACCTGAGCGTGCGCCGGCGCAGACCGCAGCGGCATCGCAGGCGATTTCACCGGCTTCCGTCAACACCGCGCGCAGCCGGCCGCCTTCGATGCGAAAACCCGTGGCGCGCGTTGCCGCGCGCTGCGCACCGGCGCTGAGTGCATGCTGCGCCAGCGCAGCCACGTAGGCACCCGGGTTGCGGCAGTGGCCAGCCTCTGGCACGAAGATGCCGAGCGTGTAGCGCGCGTCAAGGTCGGGCTCGCGCTGCCGCAGCTGCGGCTCTGCCCATTCCTCCCACTGCACGCCGGTGCGCCCACGCACGCGCCAGCCGAGCGCGTCGCCCTCGAATTCTTCGCGCGAACGGTAGGCATGCAGCAGTCCGCGTTGCTCGATGAGTTGCGGCACGCCGGCCTCGGCGGCAAGCCGTGCGTGCAGCGCCGGCGCGTCGGCGAGCAGCGTGCGCAATGCGTCGGCGGTGCGCTGCACGCGTGCCTCGGTCCAACCCGAAGCCAGGTAGCGCAGCAGCCAGGGCAACGCGCTCGGCAGGTAGCGCCAACGCAGCGCCAGCGGCCCCAGCGGATCGGCCAGCCAGCCCGGCACCTTGCGCCATGCACCCGGCAATGCGGGCGGCACCACCGAATGCGAGGACAACCAGCCCGCATTGCCGTAGCTCGTCGCGTGCGGGCCGCCGGGTTCGCCGGGCTCCACCACCGTCACGCGCAGGCCCGCGCGCAGTGCCTCGATGGCGGTTGCGCTGCCTACCGCGCCCGCTCCGATCACGACCACGTGGCGCACAGCACCGCCCGCGGAGAAACTTCTTGCAACTGTCATGGCGCCTATCGTAGAGGGCGCGGTCCCATAATCGGCCGCCATGCCTGCTTCGTCATCCGCACCTTCTTCTCTTTCCTCGTCTTCAGGCGCTATCACCGATGTTGCCGGCATCGAAGTCGGCCACTTCTCAGATACGCGCCGGCCCACCGGCTGCACCGTGATTCTTGCCCGCGAGGGCGCCGTGGCCGGCGTCGACGTGCGCGGCGCCGCACCGGGCACGCGCGAGACCGACCTGCTTGCGCCCGGCAACCTGGTGCAGCAGGTGCACGGCATCATGCTGGCGGGCGGCAGCGCCTGGGGCCTTGCCGCGGCCGAAGGCGCGATGCGCTGGCTCGAGGAACGCAACATCGGCATGGACGTGCGCTTTGGCACCTTGCCCATCGTGCCGGCCGCCGTGCTGTTCGACCTGCCCATGGGCGATGCGCGCATCCGCCCCGATGCGGCGGCCGGCTATGCAGCCTGCGAGGCGGCCACCCGAGATGCGCCGGAAGAAGGCAACGTGGGCGCCGGCAGCGGCGCGCTCGTGGGCAAGCTCTTCGGCGTGCACCGCGCGATGAAGGGCGGCATCGGCACGGCCTCTGTCACCGTGGGCGGCGTGACGGTGGGCGCGCTCATCGCGGTCAATGCGCTGGGCGACGTGATCGACCCCGACACCGCGCAGCCCGTGGCCGGCGCGCG
Organism: Variovorax sp. CCNWLW235; assembly: GCF_037204085.1. Lineage (NCBI taxonomy): Bacteria > Pseudomonadati > Pseudomonadota > Betaproteobacteria > Burkholderiales > Comamonadaceae > Variovorax > Variovorax sp. CCNWLW235. The sequence goes on from NZ_JBBCBW010000007.1 coordinate 9,370, forward strand.
CACCGAAGACGGCCTTGCACTGCTCGACACGCGCCGCGCGCTCTTGCGCGGCGACCTGCCCAAGCCGCTGCTCGCGGGCACCAACACCACGCTTGGCGTGATCGCGACCGATGCGGTGCTGACCAAGGTGCAGGCCAATCGCCTCGCCAGCGTGGCGCACGACGGCCTCGCGCGCGCCATCAACCCGGTGCACACCATGAGCGACGGCGACACGCTGTTTGCGCTGGCCACCGGCCGTGTTCCGCTCGAAGGCCCCGGCGCCGAATTCAGGCCCGGCATGACCGTGCTCGGCACCATGGCGGCCGAAGCAGTGGCACGCGCCACCTTGCGCGCGGTGCTGGCGGCCCGCGCCGTCACCGTCGGCGATTTGCATGTTCCCTGCGCGGGCGACCTCGCAGCAACGAAAGGTTGAACTCCCCATGGCCATGCCCAAGACGCTGAAGCTGATCCTGCTGTCGATACGCGACCTGATCGCCTCTGCCGGTCCTGTCGTGTTCCTTGTGATCGGCGTGCTGATTGCCGCCTACTGGTGGCTGCAGCCGCAGCCGCCCAAGCACGTGACGCTGGCCACCGGCCCCACCGGCAGCGCATACGCGCAGTTCGGCAAACGCTATGCCGAAGTGCTCAAGAGCAGCGGCATCGAGGTGGAGCTCAAGGCCACCACGGGATCGACCGAGAACCTGCAGCTGCTGCGAACCGGCGGCGCCGACGTGGGCTTTGTGCGCGGCGGCAGCGCCGACCCGGTGGCCGACGAAGAAGCCGGCCTCACATCGCTCGGCAGCCTTTTCTTCGAACCGATATGGCTCTTCTATCGCGCCGACACCGCGCAGAAGATCGACCGCAAGACAGCCACGCTGACCTCGCTCACGCAGCTGCGCGGCTTGCGCGTGAACGTCGACATGCCGGGCAGCGGCCTGCCGGAGATCATGGACAGGCTCTTCAAGGCCAACCACCTGGAAGCCGACGCGCTGCAGCTGTCGAACCTTGAACAGGCGGCCGCGGCCGAGGCGCTGCAGGCGGGCCTGCTCGATGCCATCGTGCTGTCTTCGGCGCCGCAGTCGCCGCAGGTGCAGCGCCTGCTGCGCGCACCCGACATCAAGCTGATGGACTTCGGCCAGGCCGACGCGTATTCGCGGCGCTTTCCCTTTCTTTCGGCAGTGACGCTGCCGCGCGGCGTGGTCGACCTGTCGAAAGACCTGCCGCCCTCGGACGTCACGCTGCTCGCGGCCACCACCTCGATGCTTTCGCGCGACGAAACGCACTCGGCGCTGCGGCAGCTCTTCGCGCAGGCCGCCCAAGGCCTGCACAGCGATGCCGGCTGGTTCAACCGCGCGCGCGACTTTCCGAACACCCGCACCAGCGAACTGCCCGTGAGCCCCGAGGGCGACCGCGCCATCAACGGCACGCCGCCGTTCTGGCAGCGCTATCTTCCGTTCTGGGCCAGCAACCTGATCGAGCGCATGTGGCTGGTGCTCGGCGGCCTGCTGGTGCTGATGCTGCCGCTGAGCCGCGTGGTGCCGCCGCTTTACCAGTTCCGCGTGCGGCGGCGCGTGTTCCGCTGGTATGCGCGGCTGCGCGACATCGAAGCCAAGATCGATGCGCAGCAAGGCGGACGCGAGGAATTGCTGAGCGAGCTCGAAGAGCTCGACCGCGTGGTGAACAAGGTGGCCGTGCCGCTTTCTTACGCCGACGAGCTCTATGCGCTGCGCAACAACATCCACACGGTGCAGCGGCGCGTGCAGCTGCGCTGGCCGCAGCCGGGCGACTTCGCGCCCCGCACGCCGCCGCCGAAAGAATCCACAGAAAGCGCTTGACTTGGAGCGCGCTCCAAGCTGCGACCCGCGTCGCGGGCACAGCTTGATCTCTTGAGAAAGCGCCGTCAGCGCTGAAGGCGCAGCAGCTTGCCGTTGTCGGTCAGCACATAGAGCCAGCCGTCCGGGCCCTGGCGAACATCGCGCACACGCTCGCCGCGGTTTGCGAGCAGGCGCTCGCGGCCGATGACAGTGTCGCCGCTCAGCGTGAGCCGCCAGAGCGCGGTACCGGCCAATGCCCCGACGAACAGGTTACCCTGCCACTCCGGGATGTTCATCGCGGTGTAGAAGGCCATTCCGCTCGGCGCGATCGACGACTTCTGCGTGCCTGGGGTCCAGACCGAGCCGTCGATCTTTTCCCACCAGGTCACGGGCTGCTCCATGCCCGCCTTGCTGGTTCCCTCGCCCACCTGGGTGAGGGTGCCGTACTCCTGGCCATAGCTGATCACCGGCCAACCATAGTTGCGGCCTGCCTGTGTGAGGTTGATCTCGTCGCCGCCCTGCGGGCCGTGCTCGCTGGTCCAGAGCTGGTCCGTGCCCGGCCGCATCGCGGCGCCCTGCGGGTTGCGGTGGCCGTAGCTCCACAGCTCTGGCTGCGCGCCAGCGACACCGAAGTCCGGATTGCCGGGCGCCGGGGCGCCCTCCGTCGTAAGGCGTGCCACCTTGCCGTTGCCGCGCGACAGGTCTTGCGCGAATCCGCGCTGCGCGTCGATCTGACGGTCGCCCATGGTCACGAACAGGTAGCCCAGGCGGTCGAATGCCAGGCGTGAGCCGTAGTGCCCACTGCTGCCGCTCACCTTGGGAGCCTGCCGGTAGATCACCGTGACATTGCTCAGCGTGCGATTGGCGGTATCGAGTTGGGCGCGTGCCACGGCCGTGCCGTTGAGCGCGGTGTTCGCGCTGTCGCGCTCGGCGAAGCTCAGATAGATGCGGCCGTTGCTGGCAAAGGCCGGATCGAGCGCCACGTCGAGCAGGCCGCCCTGGCCGTCGGTATCGACCACCGGTGCACAACACACTGTGTCGGCCCCACCATTGACGGGCGTGCCATCGGCGTTGCGCAGCCGCAGTTGACCGCCGCGCTGAGTGACGAGCATTCGGCCATCCGGCAGAAAAGCCATGCCCCAGGGGTTCGACAGGTCGGTGGCCAGTTCCGTCACGCGGAGCGGGCCGGAAGGCTGTGCAGGCGTGGCGCCGGGAACGGGTTGAGGCGCCGGTGCTGGGGAGGGGGTCGTGACCGCGGCCGGCGTGCCCAACGGGGCGAGCGAAAAGTTGCCGCCCCCGCCGCTCCCTCCGCCGCAACCGGCCAGCCATATCGGTGCGGTGAACCAGAGGATGCGTGTCGACATCGTCATGACCGGCCTCTTTCGACAGAATGAACCGCACCATGGTGACACCGCGACCTACCCGGCGCAAAGAAAAACCGCCCGAAGGCGGTTTCATTTGGTAAGCACCGCGGCAGCGTTACTTCAGAGCCTTGTAGCGCATGCGCTTGGGCTTGGCGCCTTCTTCACCCAGGCGCTTCTTCTTGTCGGCTTCGTACTCCTGGTAGTTACCGTCGAAGAAGGTCCATTGGCTGTCGCCTTCGGCGGCCAGGATGTGCGTGGCGATACGGTCGAGGAACCAGCGGTCGTGGCTGATGACCATGACCGTGCCGGCGAACTCGAGCAGTGCATCTTCCAGGGCGCGCAGCGTTTCAACGTCCAGGTCGTTCGACGGTTCGTCAAGCAGCAGCACGTTGCCGCCCGCAATAAGCGTCTTGGCCAGGTGCAACCGGCCGCGTTCACCGCCCGACAGCGTGCCGACCTTCTTCTGCTGGTCGGCGCCGTTGAAGTTGAAGCGGCCCGCATACGCGCGGCTCGCCATCTGGAACTTGCCGACGTTGATGATGTCCAGGCCGTTCGAGATGTCTTCCCACACGGTCTTGTCGGACGCCAGCTCGTCGCGGTGCTGGTCGACGAAGGCCATCTTCACGGTCTGGCCGATGACGACCTCGCCCGAATCCGGCTTTTCCTTGCCCGCGAGCAGCTTGAACAGCGTCGACTTGCCGGCGCCGTTCGGGCCGATGATGCCGACGATGGCGCCCGGCGGCACAGTGAAGCTCAGGTTGTCGATCAGCATGCGGTCGCCGAAGGACTTGCTGACGTTGTGGAACTCGAACACCTGCTGGCCCAGCCGCTCCGCCACAGGAATGAAGATTTCCTGCGTCTCGTTGCGCTTCTGGTATTCCATGTCGCTCAGCTCTTCGAAGCGGGCCAGGCGTGATTTGCTCTTGGCCTGGCGAGCCTTCGGGTTCTGGCGCGACCACTCGAGTTCCTTCTTCAGCGCCTTGGCGTGAGCTTCTTCGCTCTTCTGCTCCTGCGCCAGGCGTTCGCCCTTCTGCTCGAGCCAGGTGCTGTAGTTGCCCTTCCAGGGAATGCCGCGGCCGCGGTCCATTTCCAGGATCCACTCGGCGGCGTTGTCGAGGAAGTAGCGATCGTGGGTAATGGCCACCACGGTGCCCGTGAAGCGCTGCAGGAACACTTCGAGCCACTCCACCGATTCGGCGTCCAGGTGGTTGGTCGGCTCGTCGAGCAGCAGCATGTCGGGCTTGGACAGCAACAGGCGGCACAGCGCCACGCGCCGCTTTTCGCCGCCTGACAGCAGGCCGATCTTTGCGTCCCACGGTGGAAGGCGCAATGCGTCGGCCGCAATTTCCAGTTGATGCTCGGAATCGGTGCCGGCGGTGGCAATGACGGCTTCGAGCTGGGCCTGCTCGGCCGCCAGCGCGTCGAAGTCGGCGTCTTCGGCACCATAGGCGATGTACACCTCTTCGAGGCGCGCCTTGGCCGCAAACACCGCGCCCATGGACTCTTCGACCGATTCGCGCACGGTGTGCTCGGGGTTGAGCTTGGGTTCCTGCTCCAGGTAGCCGATCGTCATTCCCGGCATGGGCAGCGCCTCGCCCTCGAACTCCTTGTCCACGCCCGCCATGATCTTGAGCAGCGTGGACTTGCCCGAGCCGTTCAGGCCGAGCACGCCGATCTTGGCGCCAGGGAAGAAAGAGAGCGAAATGTCTTTCAAGAGCTGCCGCTTGGGCGGCACGGTCTTGCTGACACGGTTCATCGAATAGACGTATTGAGCCATCTGTGGATAGTTACCTTGGGTAGCGGAAATTGGGGGAAAGCGCGGGCGCCCGAAGAAGCTTTCGGACGCGGCAAACCACCGATTATCGACTCATGCGACAATAAGCACCGTTGCCGGGTCCAGTTGCCCGCAGCACCGGCTCTCTGCCGGGGACGAAGAAAGCCCTTTCCAACCCTTTTGCGAGGGCGGACTTTCCGGCTCCCACCCCTGACCTTCATCTGCCTTGACTGGCTCGGCGTTACCAAAAGACGCCAAGCGGGCCGATGCCACTGCGCCGTGTATGGCGCTTATTGTTTCCAATGAATTTTGACGAACTGAAGCTGGCCCCCGCCATCTTGAAGGCTGTGCACGAGCACGGTTACGACACCCCCACCCCCATCCAGGCGCAAGCCATTCCCGCGGTTCTCGAAGGCCATGACCTTCTGGGCGGCGCCCAGACCGGCACCGGCAAGACGGCCGCCTTTACCCTGCCGATGCTGCACAAGCTCAGCATGAGCGCCAGCGCCACCAACAAGTTCGGCGGCATCGGCATTCGTGCCCTGGTGCTCACCCCCACGCGCGAACTCGCGGCCCAGGTCGAAGAGTCGGTCCGCACCTACGGCAAGTACCTGGAGCTCGACTCCACCGTGATCTTCGGCGGCGTGGGCATGAACCCGCAGATCAGCAAGCTCAAGAAGGGTGTCGACATTCTCGTGGCCACCCCCGGCCGCCTGCTCGACCTGCAGCAGCAAGGCATGCTCGACCTGAGCCAGGTCCAGATGCTGATCCTCGACGAAGCCGACCGCATGCTCGACATGGGCTTCATCCACGACGTGAAGAAGATCCTCGCGCTGGTGCCCCGGGAAAAGCAGAGCCTGCTGTTCTCGGCCACCTTCAGCGACGAAATCCGCGACCTGGCCGCCACGCTGCTCAAGAACCCGCAAAGCATCCAGGTCACGCCGCGCAACACCACCGTGCAGCGCATCACGCAGGTGATCCACCCGGTGGGCCGCGGCAAGAAGAAGGCGCTGCTCGCGCACATCATCAACGAGAACAAGTGGAGCCAGGTGCTCGTGTTCACGCGCACCAAGTTCGGCGCCAACAGCGTGGCCGAGTTCCTGACCAAGAACGGCATCGAGGCGATGGCGCTGCACGGCAACAAGAGCCAGAGCGCACGCACGCAGGCGCTGGCCGGCTTCAAGAGCGGCGACATCCGCGCGCTGGTGGCCACCGACATCGCAGCCCGCGGCATCGACATCGACGAACTGCCGCACGTCGTCAACTACGAAATCCCGAACGTCAGCGAAGACTACGTGCACCGCATCGGCCGCACCGGCCGCGCCGGTTCGAGCGGCGAGGCCGTGAGCTTCGTCTGCATGGACGAAGAAGGCTTCATGCAGGAAATCGAACGCTTCACCAAGCAGACGATCCCGGTGCAGTTCGTCGAAGGCTTCGGCCCTGAAGAAGGCGAGCGCGCCGAGCCCATCGCCATGGGTCGCCAGACGATCTGGGGCGGCGCCGGCCGTCCGCCGAGCCGCGACGTGATGCAGGCAGCCGCCAAGGCCGCCCGCACCGAAATGCTACAACGCATTCGCGAAAACAAGGCCGGCCAGGGCGGCGGCGAGCGCGCCGGTGGTGGTGGCGGCAACGGCGGCGGTCAACGCCGCGGCGGCCAGGGTGGCGGTCAGGGCCGCAGCGCCAATGGCGGCGGCCAAGGCCAGGGACAAGGTCCGCGCGGCCAAGGCGGCGGCCGACCGGCACAAGGCCGTGGACCGCAAGGCCCGGCGCGCGCACCGCACCACGCGCCCCAGCATCATCAACAGAATCATCTGCCGCACGACGAGCGCCAACCGCGCCATCACGGCAACAGCCACAGCCCGACGCAAGCTAACCAGGTTGCGCACCTGCGCGCCGAAGCGGTCGCGGGTGGCGACGGCCAACCGGATCCGTTGCGCACGAGCGTCGACCACATGGGTGGCGGCCGCGGTCGCGGCGGCCGTTCGGGCGGCGGCGGTGGCGGCTACGGCGGCAACCGTTCGGGCGGCGGTGGCCGCTCGGGTGGCGGCGGCTACGGCGGCGGCGGTGGTGGCAACCGCTCCGGCGGTGGCGGCGGCGGCCGTTCGTTCGGCCGTTAAGCCGAAGCGCGGGTAGAGCAGCTACCCCGCAATTGAAAAAGGGCACCTCGGTGCCCTTTGTTTTTTTCGGAGTCGGTCAGCGCGGCGGCGCCGTGCTCGCCCGAATGTTCCTGGCGATCCTGGTCGCCAGCGCGTTCACCGCGTCGTCGTAGCTGCGGGTGACCTCCTGCTGCTTCGCAACCAGTTCACCGAAGCTTCCCCAACGATCGCGCGCATTTGCCGGCACGCTGCGGGAAGATTCGCCGCTCGCATCGGCACCGTAGTAGATCGTTTCGGAGTACACGGAATCGTGGTCGCTGCCGGTCATCAAGTCGACGCTCAGGTTCACGCGCGGCACGTAGTCGGTCGAGAACCGCGCCGAGTACATGCCGACCTCGTTGAAGTAGACATGCAACACCGGCTCCGACGTCGGCAGCTTGCCGTAGGCGATGTGATCCGGCGAAGCCGCGGGCCTCGAGACACCTTCGAGCGCTTGCGCCTGGTAGCCCAGCGCGTTCAGTTGCTGCACCAGCGCCGCCGTCATCTTCGGCCCCATGTCCTTGCGAACGGCCTCCATGCGCTCGTTGAATTCAGAACCCTTCACACGATCGGCAATCGACTGCCACAGCACGCCGAGCGGAACGCCCTTGTTCTCGGTGTGCAGCTTGTCGATGGGCGCCACGGGAATCACCATGATGCGGGTGACGGTGGGGAGTTCTGGCGCAGTGGCGGGGCTGGAGCCGCAGCCTGCGAGCAACAGGGCGCCTGCGAAAGCGCAAGCCAGAAAGATGCGGTGAGATTGAGTGCTGCAAAGCGTCATGAGTTGATCGATTCGGAAGGTTCAGTTGGTTTTGCACGCAGCCCAGGGATATTGCGACCCGATTGCTGCTCTCGCGCTTGCGACGTCGATCGGACGAGCCGGCCCCACCAAATCTTTCAGGCGATAGCGTGCGGTTTGCCTGCCGCCCTCAGGCGCCGGCCAAGCGTCTGTATGTTCTAGAAATGTGTACAGAGCGGGGCTCAGGCGCTGGTAGGGCCCGCTGCTTTTGTGCCGGCAGCTCGCCGCGGTCTCGATCAGTCGCCTAGCGGCCGGTTCATCGCCTTCGGCCAGCCAATTCGCGGCATTCATGAAAGACTCGACACCGTCGCAGCTTCCACCCTCAGACGGGCCGAAGCTCCGCCCGTCGTCCAGATTGAGACGGATCGCTTCATAGGGCATCAGCACGTAATAGAAAACGGCACGGAGGTCTTGGTCGCCCGCGCGGGGAATCAAGCGGTTGGCGATCGCCGTCACGACCAGAAGACCTTCCTTGTCTGCGCAATTTTCCGGGGGCAGCTGCGCCGCACACTTTTGCAGAGTCCCAACCGAGGACAGCGCGATATTCTTCCAATTGGTTCCTTGGGCGGCCGCGAACGCACGCTGGCATTCGATGGACGCCTGCCGGGCTTCCCCTTCTGTGACACGCGACAACACCAGCGCAAAGATTGCCAGCGCCACCGGGACAATCAACAAGGTGACTGCCGCGCGCCAAACGGTACTTGAACTCAGCAACTTATTGAGCCCGCGCTTCGATCGCTCGACAAGCGGCGCATGCGCATGGGCTTGCGCCCATCGCTCCAGGTGCCCAGGCGCAAAGAGCACGGAGCCGAGCGGCGTATGTGCATTGATCTCTTGCTCGGGTTTCCATAGCCTGAGCGCGCTGGCGGCAGTAGGCTCTGCGGAAAGCAGCAGCATCCGCTGAAGCCGCGCTTGAGAGGTCTGGCTGACTTCATCGAGCACCGCATTCATGATGGAGCCGGAAAACCCCATGCGCGAAAGATGCCTTGCGCCATCGACGCGCCAACCGAACACTTCGGCTGCGGCAAGAAGCAGCGCGCCGTTGCAAGGTCCAAACCGTCGTATGCGCAGGGCATCCACAAGTAACACTTCGAATGCATCTCGCCGCGCCAACGAGGTCATTGCGTCTGTTTCGATGATCCCCCGGAGCACCATGATCGCAGCATCAACGTTGTCGGAGGCGAAGGTTGCCGAGCGTTCCAGTTGCTCGATGAGTTCTTCTGACGCAGGAACATCGACTGGCGGCAATTCCGATTCGAAGACGTACGGCTTCTCGTCATCAAGCGCCGTTTCGACGTCTATATCAGAGGGCGCACTCGCAGGCTCTGCTGCGCTCGGATTCACCGATTCGGATCGGCCGAAGCTCCCTCCGGCAAAGGGATCCAGCCCATGCTCCGAGTCAAGCTCAAAGTCTGTTGATTTCCTTGCACCTTCGATCGCCAGTGCCTGTTCGTAGTCATGCCGGAGCTGTGCAAAGCGTTCGGGCTCTGTGGCGGTATCGATCAGCTTCAGTGCCTGTGCATAGGCACGCTTGATCGATCGGGTGTCGGAATCGGGCGGCAAGCCCAGGCGCGCGAAGCAGCCCGTCAGGTCGAGGGAAGTCATTGCTCTTCGTCCAGCAGGAATCTGTCTTTTTCCACTGCGGCGACCAGCAACTCAAGCTGCGTGCGCGCCGTGGCAATAGCGCCTTCTTCCTGCGTATCTAGCGCCAGTTCGAAGCGACTGATGGAAACAGAAAGATGCTCGCGTGCCTGCCCCAGGAGCTGCTGATGCAGGCGTTCAGCGCGCGCAAGCAGCGTGCGGGTTTCCAGCTTCTCGCGCGGATGAATCTTGAGCTGCTTCAAAGCCGCGAGCCGATTTGCAATCTCTTCGGGGGAAAGACGATCCGTCGAGTTCTGGATCACAAGTTGCCGCGGCGCGCCGGCAGGCCGATCATCCTTCACCGGTGTTGCTTCAACCTCCAGCAGCCCGCTTGCGTCATAGGTGAAGCGCACATCGGCTCCGACCTCGCCCACTCGCCCTTTCGGCATCTCCAGATCGAACTGCCCCAGCAGGATGTTGTCCTGGACACGTCTTGCCTCACCCTGGTAGACCATGATCCGCAACAGGCTCTGGAAATCAGCCACCGGAAAGAAGCGCTGCACCCGGCTGGCAGGAATTACCGTATTGCGATCCAGGACCGGCGCCATGAATCCGGTCGCGAGGCGGCCGTCGCCAAAATGGCGCGACGTTTCGATGCCGAGGGTGTAGGGACATACGTCTGTCAACACCCGCTCGGCCAGTGCGGCGTCGTTCATCTTCAGACCGGCTTGGACGGCGGCCCCCATTGCGACGACTTCGTCAGGGTTGATGGCAGTCTCGGGAAACCTGCCGAACATCCGAGCCACGAGCTGCCGCACCGCGCGCAATCGCGTGCTGCCGCCTGCGAGCACAACAGCCTCGAGTTCACTGGAACGAATCTTGGCATCGCGCAATGCCCGCTCGATGGGGGCCCGCAAACGGTCCAGCAAAGGTGCAATCACTGTTGCCAAAGTCTCGGCGGACAGCACCATGGTGTGCTCGCGCCCCTGCGCCGTAATGGAAATCGTGACGCTCTCGCGTGTTTCCAAGGCACGTTTGGCTGTTTCTACGCGCGCAGCAATCTGGGCCCGAAGCGGGGCATTGTTGGCCAGCTTGTCCGGCAGCTTGGTATGCGCGATGAAGGCGCTCACCAGCAGCGAATCCACATCTTCGCCGCCCAGATGGTTGTCGCCCGCCGTTGCCCGGACCTCCATGACGCCATCGAACATTTCGAGAATGGAGACGTCGAATGTTCCGCCACCGAGATCGAACACCAAAAACTGCGTTTCGCTGTCTCGTTGATTAAGCCCATACGCGAGCGCCGCAGCTGTAGGCTCGTTGAGCAGGCTGATCTGCGCGAAGCCCGCCAAAGCGCCGGCGGATCGCGTAGCCTGCCTCTGTGCATCGGAAAAATATGCCGGCACAGTGATGACTGCCTCTTGCACTGTCTCCCCGAGAAAGGCCTCGGCGTCAGCTTTGAGCGATTGGAGAACGAGCGATGAAAGCTCCTCGGCGCGAAAACGCCGCGTCGCAAGATCGAACTGCTTGGCGGTGCCCATCGCGCGTTTGAATGCCCCCACCGTGCGCGATGGATGGCTTTGCAAGCGTTCGCGCGCCGCCCGGCCAATCAGGATGCTCTCATCCTCGTCGACGCTCACGACCGAGGGCGTCAGAAATTCGCCGAGTGCGTTTGGAACAAGTTGGGCGCGCCCATCACGCCAGATGGCCACCAAACTGTGGGTGGTCCCAAGGTCAACTCCGATGATCATCGTTTCCCGTTTTCGCTTTTGTATGTGAGAACCGAAAAACCAACCTCAGAGCCTCCCTGTGTCCGCGGGGTTGTGCACGATCTGGATCAGCACGTCCGGCGTGTAATTCCTGGTGCGCGAGATCTCGGCGATTTCTCCGCCCGCAGTGCCGGCGAAGACGAGGACGCCCTGCCCCTTGTAGGCAAGGTAGTGGCGCCAGCGGTCTGTGCCGTTATAGGTGGGAATCCAGGCCTTGCCGGTGTTCCGGACGGTCTCGGCGTTGGGCTTGCCCGCGATCTTGATGACTTCGGCGTAGCTCATGCTGGGCCGCAGCTGCGCGAAGGCCGTGCCGGTCACCGGCTGGCCAACAACTGTGCGCTCTTCGTCTTCTTCCGCCGAAACCAGCGCGCGCCGGCTGGGCTCGTACAAAGGCGCGGACCGGCAAGCGGCAAGTGCGATGCACGCCAGCAAGATGGCGCAGGTCGATCGAATCTTCATGTTTATTTCCTCCCGTTCGGAATTTGATGCAGCGCCGAATTGTCGTTTTACAAATGCGGACACAAACGTTGCAAGAACGCAAATTCCGCACATTTCTCGCGCTTTTTGTCAGCTGCGCAACAAAGCGGAGTCGATCGTCTTTTCCCGTTAATACGAAAGGCGTCGCGCCGCGCGTCACGCGGTCCCGACACAATCCCAAGCCATGCAGTACATACCGCCCAACTACGCCACCCTCTTCGTTGCGACTTGCAATCTGCTGAATCTCGCGAACCCGCACCGCGTGTACTACGAGAACCAGGACGCCTACGACGAGCGCGAATACGAACGCAAGATCGGCTGGATCGGCGAGCGCTTTCACGCGCTGAATGCCGACGTGCTGGCGGTGCAAGAGGTCTGGGACGAGAGCGCGCTGAAGGCCGCGATTGCGCGCAGCGGCTTGCGCTATGACTTCGTTTCGGTACCCGGCGCCGAGAACACGCCGCCGCACAACGGTGCACAGGGCACACCGCGGGTCGGCATTGCCACGCGCTTGCAGGTGGACCATGCACAGTCTTTTGTCGACTTTCCGCCCGGCTTCGGCGTCGACGTGCCGGGCCTGGGCCCGCACACGCGCTTCGAGCGCCCGCCCTTTCTGGTCACGCTGCGCATGAAGCACGGGCAGCAGGTGCACGTGCTTACGGCGCACCTCAAATCCAAGCGCCCGAAATTTTTGCAAGACGCACAAGGCAACCACCTCGAAGACCGGGAGGACCGCAAGGTCGGCGCCATGGCTTCGCTGCGCTCGCTGGTCATGCGGGGCGTCGAAGCGGCCGCCCTGCGCTGCATCGTGATCGACCTGCTGCAAGGCACGGACACGCCGCTGGTGGTGATGGGCGACTTCAACGACGAGCCGCATAGCGTGACCACGCAACTGGTGGCCGCCACTTCCGATGTGGCCTACGACAAGGCCGCGCGCGACGTGGCGCTCTTCAACGCCTACGAGATGCAGGGCGAGTCGGCACTCAAGAAAGACGTGGCCTATTCGCACATCCACCAGGGCTTTCCGGCGGTGCTCGACCAGATCTTCGTGAGCGAGGAGTTCGTTGCGGCAAGCCGGCGCAGCCTGGGCGACGTGCGCCGGGTCGATTATTTCAACGACCACCTGCACGAAGGGCGCGACCGCTCGCGCTCGGACCACGGCTTTGTGCGTGCGCTACTGAGGCTGCGCACCGACTGAGCCCCGGAGGCAACGAAGCTCGGATCAGAGCTTGGAAACCCGCACCATCGCATCCGGACGCTTGTGCAGGTCGGGCAGCAGTTCGAGGCCGAGCCCGGGCTTGTCGTTCAGGCTGATCATTCCGTTCTTGACCTTCGGCAGCTCGGTGACGAGTTCCTTGTACCAGCCGGTGAAGAAAGCTCGCACGCTCTCCTGGATGAGTGCGTTCGGCGCATGCAGGCTCAGGTGCGTCGACGCGGCCCAGACCACCGGGCCGGTGCAGTCGTGCGGCGCCACCGGCAGCTGCCATGCATCGGCCATGGCGGCGATCTTGCGTGCTTCGGTGAGGCCGCCGCACCAGCTCAGGTCGAGCATGGCAACGCCGGCCACGCCGGTCTGCAAGTAGTCCTTGAAGCCCCACTTGTAGCTGAGAGTCTCGCTCGCGCAGATGAGCGCATCGCAATCCTTCGCGTACTGCTTGAGCAGATCGAGACTGTCCATGCGGATGGCGTCTTCGTGCCAGAAGGTGTTGAACTCTTTCAGCGCACGGGCGATCTTTTGCGCCATGGGCAGGCGCCACAGGCTGTGGAACTCGACCATGATGTCCATCTTGCTGCCCACGGCCTTGCGGATCTTGCGGAACGGCTCCAGCGCCGTGTCGAGATCGGCGTTGCTGATGTACTGGCCGTGGCTCTTTTCGGCAGCCGGGTCGAAGGGCCAGATCTTCATGGCCGTGATGCCTTCGGACAGCAGCGATTCGGCCAGCTCGTCGGCGTGGTGCAGAAAGCCCTGCAAGTCTTCGTAGGGCCCGTTGCTGTTGGCCAGGCCCCAGTTGGAGCTGGTCTGGTTGGTGGCGCTGCGGATGTACTGGTAGCCGGCGCAGGTGTTGTAGATGCGGATCGCATCGCGGCTCTTGCCGCCCAGGGCGGTGTGCACCGGCATGTTGGCGGCCTTGCCGAACAGGTCCCACAGCGCAATGTCGACGGCCGAGTTGCCGCGCGTTTCCACGCCCGATCCGCGCCAGCCCAGGTAGCCGGTGATGTCGCGGTTGCGCGCCTCGATCTGCAGCGGATCGGTGCCGAGCAGCTTGAGCGCCGCCCATTCATGGAGGTAGGCTTCGACCGCCTCGGCGCCCATGAAGGTTTCGCCAAGGCCGACCAGGCCCTCGTCGGTGTGCAGGCGCACCCACACGATGTTGGGAAACTCGCCCAGGCGGACGGTTTCGACTTCGGTGATCTTCAATTTTTGAAACTCCAGAAAAAAAGGGCCGCGGCAGCTTGCGCTGCGCGGCCCCGATACCAAGTCAGGAATCGATCAGCCGCCGCGCGCCTTCTTCAGCGCGTCGGTGACCACGCCCACGGCTTCGGCGCCGATGTTGGGCACGTTCTTGTCGTACACCGGCTTCACCTTGTCCAGCATGCGCTTCTGCTCGGCCGGCGACACGTCGTTCACCGTCATGGTCTTGCGCAGGTTGGCGAGCGCCTTCTCGTTGAGTGCACGATTGGCTTCGCGCTGGACCTTCTGGCCTTCCTTGGCGGCTTCGCGCAGCACGGCCTGCTCTTGCGGGTTGAGCTGGTCCCACAGCTTCTTGCTGTAGAGGATGAGGAACGGCGTGTAGGCATGGCGCGTCACGCTCAGGTACTTCTGCACTTCGCTGAACTTCGAGGTTTCGATGGTCACGAAGGGGTTTTCCTGGCCGTCGATGGTGCGGGTTTCAAGTGCGGTGAACACCTCGCCGAAAGCCATGGGCACGGCATTGGCGCCCAGGGTCTTGAACGAGTCCAGGAAGATGTTGTTCTGCATCACGCGCAGCTTCACGCCTTCGAAGTCCTCGGGCTTGGCCACGGGCTTCTTGCTGTTGGTCAGGTTGCGGAAACCGTTTTCCCAATAGGCCAGGTTCACCAGGCCCGCAGCTTCGAGCTTCTTGTTGAAGTATTCGCCGGCGGGGCCGTCGAGCACCGCATCGGCCTCTTTCTCGTTGGCAAACAGGAAAGGCAGGTCGAACGCACCGAGCTCCTTCACGATGCCGACCAGCGGCGAGCTGGAGGTGCACACCATCTCCTGCGTGCCTGCGCGAAGCGCCTGCGTGGCCGGCAGGTCGCCGCCCGCGGCGCCGCCCCAGAAGGCGACGATCTTCATCTTGCCGCCGGTCTTGGCGGCCAGCACCTCTTGCATCTTCTTGACGCCCACGCCCACGGGGTGGTCTTCGTTCACGCCATTGGTGAACTTGATCGTGCGCTCGGCAAATTGCGCAATGGCACCGGTCGATGCCAGCAGGCCGCCGGCCACGAGGGCGGCGGTCATCAGGGTTCTACGGAACAACATGCTTTGTCTCCTTCGATTGAGGTTGAATGAACTGACGAAAAAATTGACTAGCGACCCATCCACCACTGGAGCGGAACGGTCACGATCTGGGGAAAGAACACCAGCGCGAACAACACCACCAGGTGCGCGATGAAGAACGGCATCACGCCCTTGAAGGCGTCGTCCATCGAGATGCGCGCTACGCCGCTCACCACATTGAGCACCGTGCCCACGGGCGGCGTAATGAGGCCGATGGCGTTGTTCATGATGAACAGCACACCGAAGTACACCGGGTCGATCCCGGCCTTGAGCACCACCGGCATCAGCACGGGCGTGAGGATCAGCACCGTGGGCGTGAAGTCGAGCGCGGTGCCCACGATGACGATGAGCACCATCATCACGAACATCAGCAGGATCTTGTTGCCGAGAAACGGCTCGAGCAGCGACACCACCTCGCCGGGGATGTTGGCTACGGTAATGAGCCAGGCGCTCACCATGGCGGCCGCCACGAGGAACATCACCACGGCTGTCGTCTTGCCCGCGGCCAGCGTGAGGCGGTACAGGTCCTTGAACTTCAGTTCGCCGTACACGAAGAGGCCCACGATCAGCGAGTAGACCGCCGCCACCACGGCGGCTTCGGTCGGCGTGAAGATGCCGAACTTCATGCCGCCGATGATGATGACGGGCAGCGCCAGTGCCAGGCTGCCCTGCGCCGTGACCTTGAGCCGCTCGCCCCAGCCCACGCGCGGCGCGGACTTCACGTTTTCCTTCTTGGCGACGATCCACCAGGCAATGCCCACCGCCAGGCCCATCAGGATGCCCGGCACGATGCCGGCCAGGAACAGCTTGGTGATCGACACGTTGCCGGCCACGCCGAACACGATGAGACCGATCGACGGCGGAATGACGGGCGCAATGATGCCGCCCGCGGCAATCAGGCCGGCCGAGCGGTTCAGCTGGTAGCCGGCCGCCTTCATCATTGGAATCAGCAGCGCGGCCAGCGCGGCCGTGTCGGCCACGGCCGAGCCTGACAGCGACGCCATGATGATGGCCGCCAGCACCGCCACGTAGCCCATGCCGCCCCGGTAGTGACCGACCCACGCCATCGCCAGGTTGACGATGCGCCGGCTCAGCCCGCCGGCATTCATGAATTCGCCGGCCAAGAGGAAGAACGGCACGGCGAGCAGCGGGAAGTTGTCGGCGCCATCGACGAAGCGCTGCGCAATGATCTGGCTGTCGAATGCCGGCAGGCCGCCGGTGTAGGCCAGCCAGCCCATCAGCGACACGCCGCACACCAGCAGCGAATACGAAATTGGAATGCCCAGCGCCATGGCACCGAGCAGCGACACGATGAAGATGGTGACTGTCATTGCGCCACCTTGCCGTGTGCGGACACTTCGAGCACTTGCTCTTCGGATTCCATGACCTGAATCAGCTCCTGCTCAGGGACTCTTCCGCGGAACAGCCGCCACAGCTTTTCGATATTGAAGATGCCCATGACCACGGCAACCACGTAGCCGATGCCGTAGATCCAGATCATCGAGATGCCGACCACCGGCGAAATATTGGTGACCTGCAGCTCGTGCATTTCGTAAGTGCCCATGAGAAACAGCACGTTGCAAAACAGCATGAGCGACTGGCTCATGAAGAAGCAGAACTTCTTGCCACCGAGCGGTAGCCGCTTGATGAGCGTGTCGACACCCAGGTGCGCGCCTTCGCGCATTGCCACCATGGCACCGATGTAGGTGAGCCAGATGAAGCAGTAGCGCGACATTTCGTCGGACACGGAAATGCCCGAGTTGAAGCCGTAGCGCAGCACCACGTTGCCGAACACCATGACGACCATGGCCACCATGCATACCACTACCAGGAATTCCAGCACGCGGAAGAACCCGTCGATCACTCTATTCATAAACCATCTCCTGTCGCTTTTGCTGTTGTTATGAAATCTGCCGCACGTCAAAGCGGAAACGCCTTGAGCCTGGTGGCCGGGCGGCTGATGCGCGGAAGCTTCTTGCGCGAGGCGAGCACCTGCTCGATGTCGTGGCGGGCACCGTCGATCAGCACCAGCACTGCTTTTTCGGCCCGTACGGAGTCTCGCGCAATCACGGCGTCGAGCACCGCGCGATGCAACGGCAGCGAGCTGGCGGGACCGTTCTTGCGGCTGGTCGATATTTCGAAGCTCGTGCGCAGCAGCGCACCCAGCGCGCGACTCATCTGCACCAGCATGCGGTTGTGGCTGGAACGGATGAGCCCCTGATGAAAACGCAGGTCGGGCGTGATGTAGTCGCCACCGAATTCGATGGCGCGCTTCATGCCCGCATAGGCGTCTTCCATGTCGGCAATGTCTTCGGCCGTGGCGCGCGCAGCTGCCAGCCCGACGGCCGCAGGCTCGACCACGCGGCGCAGGTCCTGCAGGTCGCGCAGGAACTCGGCCGACAAGCCTGCTTCGGTCTGCCAGACGATCACATCGGCGTCGAACCAGTTCCACTGGTCCGCCGGCTGCACGCGCGTGCCCACCTTGGGTCCGCTGGTGACCAAGCCCTTTGCAATCAGCGACTTGATCGACTCGCGAATGACGGTGCGGCTGACGCCGAGCTCCTCGCACAGAAGCGGTTCCGGCGGGATCGACGCGCCAGGCGCATAACGGCCGGCGACGATGTCGCTTCCGATGCGGTCGACGGTATTGCCGTGAACGTTCTTGATCATGCGTGCCTGTTGATTGCTTGTCTGTCTGTTGTTGTGTTTCCCGGCTCTCGCTTCTTGCCGGTTCAGGAGCCTGGGACGCCGCCAGCCACTCGAAAACCCTGAACGCCGTGACAGCGTCTCACGCTTATCATATGATGATTGAAAACGCATTTCGGCAGGAAAAACCCTGACCTGTCGGCACACTTCCAGTTACCGGAGACAAGCGATGACCACCCCGCCGAAGAAGAAAAATCCCGAAGACCTGCGCAGCCAGCAATGGTTCGGCCGCAATGACCGCGACGGCTTCATCTACCGAAGCTGGATGAAGGGCAAGGGCGTGCCGCACGACCAGTTCGACGGGCGTCCGGTCATCGGCATTTGCAACACCTTCAGCGAACTCACGCCGTGCAATTCGCACTTCCGCACGCTTGCCGAGCAAGTGAAGATCGGCGTGTACGAAGCGGGCGGCTTTCCGGTGGAGTTTCCGGTCATGTCGCTCGGCGAAACGCTGCTACGCCCCACCGCCATGCTGTACCGCAACCTTGCGAGCATGGACGTGGAAGAAAGCATTCGCGGCAACCCGCTCGACGGCGTGGTGCTGCTCATGGGCTGCGACAAGACCACGCCCGCGCTCATGATGGGCGCGGCCAGCGTCGACCTGCCGACCATCGGCGTTTCGGGCGGCCCCATGCTCTCCGGCAAATGGCGCGGCCAGGAGCTGGGCTCGGGCACCGGCGTGTGGCAGATGAGCGAGCAGGTGCGCGCCGGCACGCTCAAGCTCAAAGACTTCTTCGAGGCCGAAAGCTGCATGCACCGCAGCCACGGCCACTGCATGACCATGGGCACCGCAAGCACCATGGCCTGCATGGTCGAGTCGCTCGGCATTGGCCTGCCGGGCAATGCGGCATACCCCGCAGTCGACGGCCGCCGCAACGTGCTGGCACGCATGGCCGGCCGCCGCATCGTCGACATGGTGCATGAAGACCTCAACATGTCGAAGATCCTCACGCGCCAGGCCATCGAGAACGCCATCAAGGTCAATGCGGCCATCGGCGGCTCGACCAACCTGGTGATTCACCTGCTGGCCATTGCGGGCCGCATCGGCGTCGATCTTTCGCTCGACGACTTCGACAGGCTGGCCTCCGAGCTGCCATGCCTGGTCGACCTGCAACCTTCGGGCCGCTTTCTCATGGAAGACTTCTGCTACGCGGGCGGCCTGCCGGTGGTCATCAAGGAAATTGCGGAGCACCTGCACAAGGACGCCATCACCGCCAACGGCCAGACGCTGTGGGACAACGTGAAGGACGCCGAAAACTACAACCCGCAGGTGATCCGCCCGCTGGCAGAGCCCTTCAAGGACAAGGCCGGCATCTGCGTGCTGCGCGGCAACCTCGCGCCCAACGGCGCCATCATCAAGCCGAGCGCTGCCACGCCCGAACTGCTGGTGCACAAGGGCCGCGCGGTGGTGTTCGAAAACGCCGACGACCTGCACAAGCGCATCGACGACGAGAACCTGGACATCGACGAGCACTGCGTCATGGTGCTGAAGAACTGCGGCCCGCGCGGCTACCCCGGCATGGCCGAGTCGGGCAACATGCCGCTGCCGCCCAAGGTGCTGCGCAAGGGCATCACCGACATGGTCCGCATCAGCGATGCGCGCATGAGCGGCACGGCCTATGGCACGGTGGTTCTGCACACCTCGCCTGAAGCCGCGGCGGGCGGCCCGCTCGCGCTGGTGCAGGACGGCGACATCGTCGAACTCGACGTGCCCAACCGCAAGCTGCACCTGCATGTGAGTGACGAGGAACTGGCCAAGCGGCTCGAAAAATGGGTCGCACCCAAAGCGCCGCTCGATTCGGGCTACTGGAAGCTCTATGTCGATACGGTGCTGCAGGCCGACCAGGGGGCCGACCTGGCCTTCCTGCGTGGCCGCCGCGGAAGCTTTGTGCCGCGCGACAATCACTAGGATGACAAAACTCGTAGCCATCGACTGGGGCACGAGCTCCTTGCGCGGCGCATTGCTCGACGCGGGTGGCAATGTGCTTGAAGAGCGCAGCGACACGCGCGGCATTCTCAAGGTGCCGGCGGGCGGCTTTCCCGCAGTATTCGATGAGCTGTTCGGCGACTGGATGCAGCCCGAAGGCACGCGCTGCCTGATCTCCGGCATGGCCGGCAGCAAGCAGGGCTGGGTCGAGGCGCCGTATTGCGCCTGCCCCGCGGGCCGCGTCGAAGTGGGCCGCAAGATCATCGACATCGACGCGCGGCCGGGTTCACGCATTGCCATCGTGCCGGGCCTGAGCGACGAGCATGACGGCGTTCCCGATGTCATGCGCGGCGAAGAAGTGCAGATCTTCGGCGCCATGGCATTGATGGATGTGGACGAAGGCGTGTTCGTATTGCCGGGCACCCATAACAAATGGGCCACGGTCAAGAAAGGCCGCGTCACGGGCTTTCGCACCTTCATGACCGGTGAGTTCTATGCGCTGCTGAGCCAGCATTCGATTCTTGCGCGCACGCTCGATGCCGATGCACCGCTCGACGAGGCCGCTTTCGTGCAAGGCGTTACCCGCGCCGACAACGGCCAGGGCCTGCTGCACAACGCCTTCGGCGCGCGCACGCTGGCACTTTTCGAACGCATGCCCACGCAGGAGCTTGCGAGCTATCTCTCGGGCCTGTTGATCGGCGAAGAACTGCGCACCCAATCGCTGCATGCCTTCGGCGAAGTGGTGCTGATCGGCTCCCCTGCGCTGACGCAGCGCTACACGCTTGCGCTGAGCGCTACCGGCACCGCCACCCGCACGCTCGGCGCCGAAGCCACCTGGGCCGGGCTGCACGCGCTGTCCGGTTTTCTCGACGCAGACAGAACACCCTCATGACGACTCCCCAAGAAAAATTCGATGCCGCGATGCGCGAGCTGCCGCTGGTCGCCATCTTGCGCGGGCTCACACCGCCCGAGGCCGCCGACGTGGGCGACGCCATCGTCGAGTCGGGCTTCCGGCTGCTCGAAGTGCCGCTCAATTCACCCAAGCCCTATGCCAGCATCACGCTGATGCGCACGCGCTTTCCGCAGGCACTGGTGGGCGCCGGCACGGTGCTCGATGCGCAGCAGGTGCGCTATGTGCATTCGGCCGGCGGCGAGCTGATCGTGTCGCCCAACTTCAACGCCGAAGTCATTGCCGAAGCCGTGCGGCTCGGCATGGTCTGCCTGCCGGGCGTGATGACGCCGACCGAAGCCTTCGGCGCGCTGGCCGCGGGCGCCACCGGGCTCAAGCTCTTTCCGGCCGAACTGGCATCGCCCGCAGTGGTGAAGGCGCTGCTTGCGGTGTTGCCCGCCGGCACGCCACTGATGCCCGTGGGCGGCATCACGCCGGCCAACATGGCCGAGTGGCGTGCGGCTGGCGCGTCCGGCTTCGGCATCGGCTCCGCGCTCTACAAGCCGGGCAAGCAGGCCTCGGCAGTGCGTGCCGACGCCGAGAGATTCGTTGCGGCCTATACGGGCGCAATCCGCGCCTGAGCGCATTTTTTTTCACTTCCATCCACACATCCACGAGGCCCCGTCGATGTCCGCAGATTCAGACTACGCCAGCCCCGCCGTGCGCAAGTTGCGCGAAGACCTTGCGCTTGCATTGCGCGCAGCCGCACACCACGGCCTGTCCGAAGGGGTCTGCAACCATTTCAGCGTGATGCTTCCGGGCGCGCAAGACCGCTACCTGATCAACCCTCGCGGCCTGCACTGGAGCGAGATCGGGCCCGACGACATCGTGCTGATCGACGTGCACGGCGAAGTGCTCGCCGGGCGTCACCGGGTCGAACCAACTGCCCTCTTCATTCACGGTGCGGTGCACCGGATCACCGGCCATGCAGTGGTGCTGCACTGCCACATGCCCTACGCCACGGCGCTCACGCTCACGGCCGATCGCGCGCTCGACCCCACGCTGAGCCAGAACGCGATGCGCTACATGAACCGCATCGCGATCGACGCGGTGTACAACGGGCTGGCGCTAGACGATGCCGAAGGCGAGCGCATCGCGCGCGCCATGGCGGGAAAAGACGTGGCCTTTCTCGCGAACCACGGCGTCGTCGTGGCGGGCGCCACCATTGCGCACGCCTATGACGACCTCTACTACCTCGAACGCGCAAGCCTGCACCAGGTGATTGCGCAATCGACCGGGCGCCCGCTGGTTCCCGTGGATGCCAAGATGGCCTCGCTTGCCGCGGCGCAGATACAGGGCGAACGCGAGCAGTCCGACCTGTTCTTCGAGGCGCTCCGGCGAATGCTGCCTCCGCCACACGGCTGACGTCCGTTCGGCCGGTTACGGCCACGGCACAGGGCGCCTAGGATGGCGGAACGGTTGCGCAGCGGCTTACAGCTCTTTATCGGATTTCGCGCGAGCCTTACACAGCGTTCACATGGGAGCACGACGATAGGGCTTCCAACCACTCCATTGGAGTTGCCATGAAAAAGCTCATCTTCGCAATCAGCGCCGCTGCCCTGCTCTCGCTGACCGCCCTCAGCGCTCCGGCCCAAGCCCAGACCGGCGGCCGCTTCATCCAGGCACAGGTGTATATGGTGCCCGCACCACCGCCGCCGCGCCATCACTACTACGCTCCGCCGCCCCCGCGGCCCTATTACGGTCCGGGCTACCACCATGGCCACGACCGCTACGAGCACCGCCGGCATCGCCATTGGGAAGAGCGCCGCTACGGCCGCAGGGACTACGACGGCGACGGCGTTCCCAATCGCTACGACCGCCGGCCCGAGAACCCCTACCGCTACTGATTTCGCGCGCTAGGCCTGGCCTTGGCGCAAGCCGGCTCAGGCTTGCGCCGCCACCCGCCGCAGCAGATTTGTGGGCGTGCGCGGCCAGCCGACACGGCCGAACCACGCGCCGCCCGCAATTGCCGACGCGATGACGATGCCGTACACCACCAGCGCCACGCCTTGCGCGGCGAACACGCCGGTCAGCCCGCCGCCCCAGCGCAGCGCCAGCCACCCGCCGATGCCGGCCACGGCCAGCCGCGCGATGTTGCCGAGCACAGGCCACAGCAGGCGCCCCGCCCCCTGCGAGGCAAAGTACAGCACCAGGCCGACGCCGAAGAAGCCGTAGAGCGGCCCCACCACGCGCAAGTAGTGCGCGCCGGTTTCGAGCATGGCAGGGTCATTGCCGAACAGCAGCAGCCAGGGGCGCGGAAACAGCGCCGCGGCGAGGCCGATGGTTTCGGTCAGCGCAAAAGCCAGAGCGGCACCGGCCCATGTGGCGCGCAACGCGCGCTCGCGCTGCCCGGCACCCATGCAGGTGCCGACCATCGCGACCAGCGGCGCGCCAAGGCCGAACACCAGCGGCACCAGCAGGTATTCGAGCCGCGATGCGGTTCCGTAGCCTGCCAGTGCGCCTGAACCGAAATGGCCGGTCAGTGCAGTGGCAATGCCGATCGACAGATTGGTTGCCACCGTGGACACCGCACCCACGAGCCCGATGCCCAGGATGTTGCGGAACAGCGGCCAGCGCAGCTTCAGCGCGGCAAGCGTCGGGCGCAGCAGGCTGCGCGGCGAGCGCAGGTAGACGATGAGCGCCACCGAGCCCAGCAGGTAGTACAGCAGCAGCGCCATTGCGCCGCCCGCAATGCCCATGCCCGGCAGCGGACCCCAGCCGAAGATCAGCAACGGCGATGCAGGAATGAGAAACGCAACGCCAGCCACCGTCACGTTCGCCGGCACCGCCATGTTGCCGGTGCCGCGGATGATGGCCGACAGCGAGTTGAAGAGCCACACCAGCACCGCGCCCGCAAATACCCAGTTCGAGTACGTCAACGCCGCCTCCAGTGCGGCGCCGGTGCCGCCCATGATCCCGTAGAGCCAGCGCCCGCCGGCCAGCAGCGCGAGCGAGAAGAGCAAGCCGAAGCCGATGGCGATGACCACCGCGTGCCACACCAGCGCGTCGGCATCATCACGGCGGCGCGCGCCCAGAGCGCGTGCAATGGACGAGGCAATGCCGCCGCCCATCGCGCCGCTCGACGTCATCTGCATCAGCATGACGATGGGAAACACCAGCGCCATGCCCGCAAGCGCATCGGTGCCCAGCTTGCCAACGAAGTAGGTTTCGATGAGCCCGACGGAAGCCTGCGCCACCATCACGAGCACATTGGGCGCGGCCAGCCGCAGCAGCGTCGGCACGATGGGCGCTTCGAGCAGCCGCCGCGTGCGCGGATCGAGTTCCTGGCTCATTCATCGCCCCCTGTGCTTTGCACGCGGTGCGCGTTCATGCCGCCGCCAGCTTCGAACGCACGAGCCGCGCTTCGCGGATCGGCAGGTGCACCAGCGCGGCGCCGGCGGCAAGCGCGATGTCGATGTACCAGACGATGTCGTAGTTGCCCGTGGCCTGGAACACGTAGCCGCCCAGGAACGCGCCCAGGAAGCCGCCGACCTGGTGCGCCAGCATCACGATGCCGAACAGCATTGCCATGTTGGCCGGCCCGAACATCTTGGCGACGAGGCCGGCGGTCGGCGGCACGGTCGACAGGAAGGTCACACCCATCACGGCGGCAAACACCAGCATGACCGCGGTCGTTTTCGGCGCCAGCAGAAACACCAGCACGGCGATGCCGCGCGTGGCATAGACCAGCGACAGCAGCGACTTCATGCGCCAGCGCCCCACGGCCCAGCCCATGGCAAGGCTGCCGACGATGTTGAAGAGTCCGATCATCGCGAGCGCCCAGCCGCCGACTTCGGCCGGCAGCCCGCAGGCCGCAACGACGCCGGGCAGGTGCGTGGCCAGGAAGGCAACGTGAAAGCCGCAGACCAGGAAGCCCAGGCTCAGGTAGCGGTAGCTGGGCGTCGCGAGCGCCTGGCCGATGGCCTGGCGCGCACTCAGCGGCTTGGTGCCCGATGCGGCCGCCGAGGCCGCGGCCATTGCGTTCGAATTGCCCTTGAGCACCCATGCGGCCGGCAGCGCCAGCAGCACCAGCACGCCGAGCCACTGCATGGCGCCGGCCCAGCCCACGGCGGCCGTCAGGCCGACGGCAATCGGTGCCATCGCGAACTGTCCGAAGGAGCCGCCGGCATTCACCATGCCGGTGGCCAGGCCGCGCTTGTTTGGCGGCACCAGGCGCGTGGTCGCGGCCATCAGCACCGAAGGGCCTGCCATGCCGGCGCCACCGGCCGCAAGCACGCCAATGGCGAAGATCAGGCCAGCCGTGCTCGTCATGAGCGGCGTGATGAGCGTGCCGATGGCCACCATCAGCACGCCGATGAACACCACGCGCCCGGTGCCGATGCGGTCGGCCACGGCGCCCGCGAAGGGCTGCGTGAGTCCCCACCAGAGCTGCCCGAAGGCGAACGCAAGGCTGATGCTGCCGATGCCGAGCGCGGTCGAGGTGTTGAGTGCCGAGAGAAACAGCCCCATCGTCTGACGCACGCCCATCGTGAGCGCGAAAGCGCCCGCGGCCGCCAGCAGCACGAGCCAGAGCGCATGGCGCCGTACAGAGGTTTCATTCATCGCGGGCTCCTGTTTCGTCTTCCGGCTGTCCATCGCCCAGCCCTGCGCGCTGCAGCAACTCCAGGCTCTCGTCGAGAAGGGCATGCAGCGCCAGAACGCGCTCCGTGCCGAGGATGTCGTTGAGCGCCAGCTGCGCGCCGTGCCACAGGCGCTGCGCCTCGGCCCGCTTCTCGCGGCCCGCGTCGGTAATCGACAGCATGCGGCTGCGCGCATCGGGGCCCTCGGTTTGCACCAGGAAGCCCGCCGCCAGCATCGGCTTGAGATTGCGCGTGAGCGTGGAGGCGTCGACGTTCATTTCGCGCGCGAGGTCGACCGGACGCAGCGGTCCGAAATGCAGCACGTGCGAGAGCAGTGAATACTGCGTGGTCTTGAGCCCGCTGGGCGCAACGTGCGCGTCATAGAGGCGCGACGCCAGCCTGGAGAGCCGCCGCAAGCGGAAATTGGTACATCCCTGGGGCTTCAGCTGAGGGGGCTTCGGAGCGGTGTTCATTTTTTGATTGTAGCTACAATAATTGCATCTACAACCATCAAGGAGATTTCATGTCCGAGCCCCATTCCATCGACGCCTGGATCGCCCAAGAGGCGGAGATCGTCCAACGCCTCGATGCGGGACCCGGTCCCGGCCTGGCACTCCCCGAGCAGATCGCCGGCAAGACCGGGCTGCAGATGATGGAAGCGATGCTGCGCGCCGAAATCCCCTATGCCGCCATCGCCAAGACGCTCGACTTCACGCTTCTTTCGGTGAGCCCCGGCGTGGCCGTGTTCCAAGGCACACCGCTGCCGCAGCATCTGAATCCGCTCGGCACCATCCATGGCGGCTGGGTTGCCACGCTGCTCGATTCGGCGCTGGGCTGCTCGGTCCACACCATGATGCCGGTCGGCCGCGCCTACACCACCGCCGAGCTGAGCGTGAACTACGTGAAGGGCCTCACGCCCAAGGTGCAGCGGGTTCGCGCCGAGGGCAAGGTCATTCATTGCGGCAGGCAACTGGCCACCGCCGAGGCGCGGCTTTTCGGACCGGACGGCACGCTGTACGCACACGCCACCACCACCTGCCTCGTGTTCGAAATGCCTTCTCCCCGGTAAGTCGGGCCGCCGCCATGCCACTCACGCCGCTCGACCCTGGCCTCGCTCCGGCCTTCAAGACTCTGCTTTCGGAGAGATACAGCTGCCGGGCCTACCTTGCAGAACCCGTCGCACGCGAAACCATCGACACGATCCTGCAGATGGCACAGCGCACCGCCTCCTGGTGCAACTCGCAGCCATGGCAGGTGATCGTGACCAGTGCCGATGCCACCGAGCGGCTGCGCCAGGCCTTCGATTCGGACGAGGCCGCGGCCGATGCCGCGTTCGACATCGCGCCTCCCGCGGAATACCGCGGCGTGTACCAGGAGCGCCGCCGCGAATGCGGTTTTCAGCTGTACGAGAGCGTCGGCATCGCGCGCGGCGACCGCGAGGCTTCGGCGCGGCAAGCCAAGGAGAACTTCAGGTTCTTCGGGGCGCCGCACCTGGCCCTCGTCACCACCGAGGCGCTGCTAGGCACCTATGGCGCGGTGGACTGCGGTGCCTATGTCGGCAACTTCATGCTGGCGGCGCGCAGCTTCGGCGTGGCCAGCATCGCGCAGGCGGCCGTCGCGTCGCGCTCCAGGTTCCTGCACCGCTGGTTCGAGATTCCGGACGACCGCCAGATCGTCTGCGGCATTTCGTTCGGCTACGAGGATCCGGCGCACCCGGCGAATCGCTTTCGCACCACGCGCGCAACGCTGGGCGGGGCTTGTCAATGGGTGGATTAACCGGCGCGGCCCGGTGCTTCTTGTAAGTGCAAGGACGTAAAACGGTCTCAATGGCAGTGATAATGATTCGCATCGTTGCCATGCGGCCGCGATGCTTCTCGAAACTGTCCCTGCACCTGGAGGATCCTTCATGACCGACCGCCTCGGCGTTCAAGGCCGCGCCGCCCGCGCATTGCTCGGCGTCTCCGCCGCCTGGCTGGCCGCTGCCGCCCTGCCTGCCTTCGCCGCCAACGACGAACTCACGCTCTACACAACGCGTGAACCCGCGTTGATCCAGCCGCTGATCACGGCCTTCAGCACGCAGACCAACATCAAGGTCAACACCGTGTTCGTGAAGGACGGCCTGCTGGAGCGCGTCAAGGCCGAAGGTGCACGCTCGCCGGCCGACGTGCTGATGACGGTGGACATCGGCAACCTGATCGACCTGGTGGACGGCGGCGTGACGCAGCCGGTGAAATCGGCCGCGCTCGAATCGGCCATTCCCGCCAACCTGCGCGGCGCCGACGGGCAATGGTTCGCGCTCTCGCTGCGCGCGCGTGTGCTCTACGCCGACAAGAACCAGCCCCTCACGAGCTTCCGCTATGAAGACCTGGCCAACCCGAAGTGGAAGGGCAAGGTCTGCATCCGCGCGGGCCAACACCCCTACAACACGGCGCTGATCGCATCGATGATCGCGCATGACGGCGAAGCCAAGACCGAACAATGGCTGCGCGGCGTCAAGGCCAACCTGGCCCGCAAGGCCACCGGCGGCGACCGCGACGTGGCGCGCGACATCCTCGGCGGCATCTGCGACATCGGCGTGGCCAACTCGTACTACGTGGGCCAGATGAAGAGCGCCAAGGAAGGCACCGACGCGCGCAAGTGGGGCGACGCCATCAAGGTGATCCGCCCGACCTTCGCCAGCGGCAAGAGCGGCGGCACGCACGTCAACATCAGCGGCGCGGCCGTGGCCAAGAACTCGCCGCAGCGCGCCAATGCGGTCAAGCTGCTCGAGTTCCTGGTGTCGGAGCCGGCCCAATCGCTGTACGCGCAAGCCAACTATGAATACCCGGTGCGCAAGGGTGTGGCGCTCGACCCGATCATCGGCGAGACCATCGGCGAGCTGAAGGTCGATCCACTGCCGCTCACCGACATTGCCAAGTACCGCAAGCAAGCCAGCGCGCTTGTCGACAAGGTCGGTTTCGACTTGTAATGTTGCTCGCCCCCAGGCTTCGCGCACTTCGTGTCGCTTCTCCCTCCCCCTACCGGGGGCAACACCAGTGGCCCGGCAAAGCCGGTTCCACGGTGTTTCCCCGAGGAGCGGGGGTAGTGGAAAGCCTGTGGTTCGCATGAGCTTCGGTGGCCTGCACGCTGCAGGCCCGCTCTGGCGCAGCGCCTCGTTTGCAATTGCCGTCGGCGTGCTTTCGCCGGTGCTCACGCTCGCCTGGCTCGCGTTCGGCTCCGGCGTGGCGCACTGGGGGCCGTTGTTCGCGCACGTGCTGCCGCAGGCGGCGCTCAATACGGCCGTGCTGCTGGCAGGTGTCGGCGTGCTGGTGCTGGTGATAGGCACCGGCTGCGCCTGGCTGGTCACGGCCTGCGACTTTCCGGGGCGCCGCGTGCTGCACTGGGCACTGCTGCTGCCGCTGGCCATGCCGACGTATATCGTCGCCTTCGCCTACCTGGACCTGCTGCACCCGATCGGCCCCGTGCAGGGCGCGATCCGCTGGGCCTTGGGCTTCGACAGCCCGCGCCAGTTCCGCCTGCCCGACCTGCGCTCGATGCCGGGTGCGATCTTCGTGCTGGGCTTTGTGCTCTACCCGTACGTCTACATGACCGCGCGCGCCATGTTCATGACGCAGCCCGCGCACTTGATGGAAGCAGCCCGCACGCTGGGCGAAAGCCGGCGCGGTGCGTTCTTTCGGGTGGCGCTGCCACTGGCACGCCCGGCGCTTGCCGTGGGCCTGAGCCTTGCGCTGCTCGAAACGCTCAACGACATCGGCGCCTCTGAATTCCTGGGCGTGAACACGCTCACCGTTGCGGTCTACACCACGTGGATCACGCGCTCCGACCTGGCCGGCGCGGCGCAGATCGCCTGCGCCATGCTGTTCGTGGTGGTGGCCCTGGTCTGGCTCGAACGCAACGGCCGCCGGCATCAACGCTTCGGCTCGACGCAGCGCATGCGTGCGATGCAGCCGCGGCGCCTGCACGGCTGGACGGCATGGCTGGCCACCGCCACCGCCGCCTTGCCGGTGATGATCGGATTCGCAGCGCCTGCTCTCTACCTCGTCTGGGAAAGCAGCAAGCGCCTGCGCCAGGGCGGCGGCATTTCGCAAGGCCTGCTCTCCAGCCTTGGCAACACGCTGGCACTGGCCGCGGGCGTGACCGTCGTCGCCGTGGCCGCGGGGCTGGTGGTGGCATGGGCGGCCCGCAGCCAGGGGTCGCGGCCCAACCGCGCGCGCTGGCAGGCACGCGTGGCCGCGCTGGGCTACGCAGTGCCGGGCACGGTGCTCGCCATTGGCCTGCTCACGCCCGCGCTGGCGTTCGACGCCGCATTGGCAAACGCCTTCGGCCTCACGGGCCTGCCGCTGATGGGCGCGGGTGTGGTGCTGGTAGTGGCCTGCGCCATCCGTTTTCTCGCCATGCCGGTGGGCGGCATCGAGGCCGGGCTTGCCCGTATTCCGCCGGCCATCGAACAGGCCTCGCGGCTGCTGGGCGAAACCACCGGCGGCACGCTGCGCCGTGTGCATCTGCCGCTGCTGCAGCCCGCCATTGCCACGGGGGCGCTGCTGGTCTTTGTCGACGCGATGAAAGAGCTGCCCGCCACGCTGCTGCTGCGTCCCGCCAATTTCGACACGCTGGCCACATGGCTCTATGCCGAGGCCGCCCGCGGCACGTACGAGGAAGGCGCGATTGCCGCGCTGGCCATCGTCGCGGCCGGGCTGCTGCCCGTGGTGCTGCTGGCACGCAATCAACTGGGCACGCCATCGGCCTTGCCCGGTCCGGACAAAACATGAGTTCCCCCCTTTCCCTCGAGTCGATCCAGCTCGCCTACGAAACACCGCGCGGCCTGCACACCGTGGTGAACGACTTTTCGCTGTCCCTGCCCGCGGGCGAAATAGCCTGCCTGTTCGGCCCCTCGGGCTGCGGCAAGACCACCGTGCTGCGCGCCATCGCCGGCTTCGAACCCGTGCGCGCCGGCGCGATCCGGCTCGGCGACGTGCTGCTGTCTTCGACCCAGGTGCACATGCCCCCCGAGCAGCGGCGCGTGGGCATGATGTTTCAGGAGTACGCGCTGTTTCCGCACCTGTCGGCGAGCCAGAACGTGGCCTTCGGCCTGCGCCGCTCGAGCCGTGCGCAACAGCAGTCGCGCGTGGCCGACATGCTGTCGCTCGTCGGCCTGGCCGACGCCGGCGAACGCTTTCCGCATGAACTGTCGGGCGGCCAGCAGCAACGCATTGCGCTTGCCCGCGCGCTGGCGCCTTCACCCGCGCTGCTGTTGCTCGACGAGCCTTTTTCGAACCTCGACGGCGGCACGCGCGAACGCCTGACGGCGGAGGTGCGTGGCATTCTCAAGCGCGCCGGGCAGACCGCAATTCTGGTGACCCACAACGATGCCGAAGCCCATGCCATGGCCGACCGCATCGGCGTGATGCATGGTGGCCGCATCACGCATTGGCTGGACACCGCCAAATAGCACAAGGCGCCCGTTCGGCGAATGGGCTTTCCGGGAAAAGGTTGTTCGGGACCGCAAGAATGCGGCGCTCCTACATCCCTATTTTTCGGAACATCCCATGGCCAAGCCCCTTACCCTCGTCAGCCACTTGCTGTGCCCCTATGTGCAGCGCGCAGCCATCGCCCTGGCCGAGAAAAACGTGCCCTTCGAGCGCGTGGTGATCGACCTCGCGAACAAGCCGGACTGGTTCATCGCGATTTCGCCGCTCGGCAAAGTGCCTCTGCTGCGCCTCGAGCGGCCTGACGGCAGCGAAGCGGTGCTGTTCGAAAGCAACGTGATCTGCGAATACCTGGAAGAGACCCAACCCGGCCCGCGCCTGCACCCTGAAGACCCACTCACCCGCGCCGAACATCGCGCGTGGATGGAATTCGGTTCGGCCATATTGGGCGACCTGTGGGGCTACGAAACCACGCGCGACGCCGAAGTGTTCGAACAGAAGCGCCTGGCACTCGCCGCCAAGTTCGAGCGCGTCGAAGCCGCGCTGGGCGCAGGCCCCTACTTCGCGGGCGAAAACTTCAGCCTGGTCGATGCGGTCTTCGCGCCGGTCTTTCGCTACTTCGAGGTGTTCGACGAGATCAGCAACTCGCACATCTTCGATGCGTTGCCGAAGGTGGATGCATGGCGCAAAGCGCTGGCGGCGCGGCCCAGCGTGCGCAACGCCGTGGTGCCGGAATATCCGCAGCACCTGCGCGAATTTCTGCAGAAGCACGAGGCGCACTTGCTCGCGCTCGCGTAATCCCGACAATCGAATTCTTCCCACAACAACGAACAGGCACCCACGAGATGCGACTTCTCCACACCATGCTGCGCGTCGGCAATCTCCAGCGTTCGATCGACTTCTATACGAAGGTGCTGGGCATGAACCTGCTGCGCACCTCCGAGAACCCCGAGTACAAATACAGCCTCGCCTTTGTCGGCTACGGCAACGGCAACCCAGACCAGGCAGAGATCGAACTCACCTACAACTGGGGCACCGAAAGCTACGAGCTCGGCACGGCCTACGGCCACATCGCGCTCGGCGTACCCGACGCCTACGCCGCCTGCGAAAAGATCAAGGCCGCCGGCGGCAACGTCACGCGCGAGGCCGGCCCCGTGAAAGGCGGCAGCACGGTCATCGCTTTCGTGACCGATCCGGACGGCTACAAGGTCGAACTGATCCAGGAAAAGTCCAGAGCCCACGGCGACAAGGCAGAGGCCGCCGCAGACGCTTTGCGCGCGCCGTAATCGGCAGACGCAATGAGTGCCGGCCACCGGGCCGGCTCCGCGAGGTTGCAAGCAACCGTAAGAAACGCGAGCCCTGGAATGCGCGGGCGAATTAACGAGACAAAATAAGCCGCCTTTGCAGGGCGACCGGCATATTCTTTGCTGCGCTTTTCTCGGTGAAGGCGTTAATGCTAAACACTTCACAACGCACGAATTTGCAACAAGAACCTTCATGCGTGAGCAAAAGCTGTAGGTTCACGAGCATTGGAATGCCCTGTTAATTCTGCTCCCGTCTTCCCAAATGAGCGCTTTCTTCTAAAGCGGAATGAATTTGACCAGTTTAAGCATACGCGGCAAGGCCATCGATCCGGCAATATCGCTCATCGTATTTCTATTTGCCGCGCTCGTCGTTGGGGCCATTCCGTTCGCGTATCACGACACGGCAGCCCAGATCTTTCCGGACGAAGACACGCTGCTGAGTTTCTTCGGTGCCGATGCATGCCAGCTGACCTCCACCACCATCGAGGAAAGAAACTCCTACGCCTGCAGCGCGTTCCTTCTTGAATCGGTGGGGTTGAGCGCCGGCACCGCGCCGTTGGCCGGCGCCCTGCTGAGCGTGTCGCTCACCTTGATTCCCATCTTCCAGTTCGCCCGCATTCCCCTGGGCGTATTTCTCGCGTCGCTGGCCTGGGGGGTCATCCGGGCGATTTTTCTTTCGGTTCTCTCCAAGGACATGCTGTCTGCCGCCGTGGTGCTCGTTTCGGTCATGGCGGCACGCCAATCATGGTTCGGGCTCACGTGGCTGTTGTCCGCCACGATTTACGGCTGGGTGGTCAGAAAGTACTGGCTGCTGGTCAGCGGCGTCTGGTTCGGGTTGAGGCTCATCAGAAAGCAACTCACCGTATTCCGGCTGCTGGTCATCATTGTTCTGGTCTACATCGCACTTGCGCTGACGTTCCAGATTGCGCTGGGCGTTACGCTGGACTTTGCCCGACTCGCGGTCAATGAAAACCGGGAAGTTGGCGCCGAAGGATCGCGAACGGTGATCGAGGCGGTCATTGCCTCCGACAATGCATTGCTGCAGGCGCTCAATGCGACGATCACGTTTTTCAGGCTGGCATTTCCGCTCGAGCTTTTGCGCTTTGGATCGGTCAGCCAGTTGGCATTTATTTCGATCATGCCTTTCACCTTCATCTGGATGGTGAAGGTCATCGTCAAGAGCGCGAAGTCCGACAATAGAAAGATCATCCAGGCCGGCAAGATTGCCCTGGCGCCTTTGTCCTTTCTCATTATCGAAGGCGTGTTCGAGCCCGATTTCGGCTCTTTTGCGCGCCATTTCGCCATTGTGAGTCCGCTTGTTTTTTCCGCCATGGCAATGCTGCAAAAAGCCGAACTGCGTGAAGAAAAGCGGTTGCGGCGCAGCAGCCCTGCCGCCCCTTCCGGCTCGCCGGCTCTCGTTGGCGCCATTCAGCAGGATCGCATCTCGTGAAGTCTCAATCCATTGCGGTCGACCAGCCCCAGTACGTTGAATCCATCCAGGCGGGAAGAGGCATTGCGGCTCTTCTGGTGGTGGTTCACCACATCGCGCAGAAATCGCATGCGCTCTCGGGTGGCGCCATTCCGTTGTTCGATTTCGGCATCGTCGGCGTCGACATCTTCTTCATGATCAGCGGCTTCATCATCTACTTTGTTACCGCCAACAAGACGATGACGCATGTGGAATTCATGGAAAAGCGAATCGTGCGAGTGTTCCCGCTGTATTGGGGGCTCTCATTGCTGGCATTGGTGGTTCTGATCTTCAAGCCGAACCTGATCAACAGCAATGCGCAGCAGGCAACGGATATTGCCGCCTCGTTTTTCTTGTGGCCCACCACCGCGCCGTATCTGGTGAACAACGGCTGGACGCTGACCTACGAGATCATTTTCTACGCGCTCTGGGCGCTTGTCGCGCTGCCCACAGCCAACCAAAAAACCGCAACCATTGCGTGCCTGATACTGGCTGCGGGCTCATTCATGGGGCTGCTCCTGAACGTAGACCCCAAGGTCATCAATTTTTCGCTGTTCGTGGAATTTGCCTTTGGCGTGGCCGTTGGCGTCGCGTTCAAGAAGGGGTTGTTCCGGCAACACATTCCTGCCGCCCTCGGCCTGACCGTTGCGGGCGCCTTTCTTGCCCACCTGGCCATATCCCAAGGCCTTGGCAGCGGCCAGCTGAGAGGATTTGCGCTGGCAATTCCTTCGGCCATGATGTTCATCGGAATCATCCTGCTCGGGCCGTTCTGGAAAAGAATGCGCACGGTGCTCGCCATTGGGGACAGCTCGTATTCGCTGTACCTCTTCCATCCGTTCATCCTGGTCGGCATTCCCATCACGGTGAAGCTGCTCGGCATTTCCTCGCCGGTGCAGATACTCGCCATTTCCGCCGCGGTCGGCGTTGCGGCCATTGCGGCTTCGCACATGGTCTACAAGCTGGTGGAATTTCCGCTCACGCAAATGATGCGCGGAATGATCAAGTCCGCGAAATCGCTTGGCGCAGCGAGAGCCAGGTAATTGCGGCCCGATGGGCCTTTGCGCGATCAGCAGCCCAGCAGATCGGCCAGTTGGTTGATGTCGCGCGCGTGCAGGTTGTTCTCTGCGTTCGGCGAAACATCCTTGGGCTGCGCGCAGCCGTATTCATGGGGCCGCTCAATGTAGGCGGTCTTCAGGCCGCACACGCGCGCCGCGGCAAGGTCGTCGTGGTGCGCCGCCGCCAGCATGACCTGGCCCGGCGTCGCATCGAACACGCCCGCCACGCCAAGGTAGGTGCGCGGATCGGGCTTGTAGGCCTTGAACACTTCGGCCGAGAGCACGCAATCCCACGGCAGGCCGGCGCGCTTGGCCATTTCGGTGAGCAGGCCGATGTTGCCGTTGGACAACGTGCAGATGGTGAACTTCTTCTTCAGGCGCGTGAGCCCCTCGACCGCGTCGGGCCAGGCGGGCAGCCTGTGCCAGGCGCGGCTCAGGTGTCGCTTGGCGGCGGTGTCGAGTTGCTCCGTCAGGCCGAAATCGTGCAGCACCTGCTCGAGCATGCTCAGGTGCAGTTCGTCGAGCAGCGTGAAGCCGCCCTCGCCCGCGGCAATCCGCTCCATGACCGATTTCATTGCGGGCTGGTAGCCGGCGCGCCACGCCAGCGCAAAGGTGGCGCCGTCCACGCCCGGCAACGCGAGTTCGGCCTCGGCGGCAATGCCGCTGTGCCAATCGACCACCGTGCCGAAAACGTCGAACGCGATGACCTTCAGGTCGCTCGCGTCGAAATCCGCGCGCATGGTCAGCGCTGCAGTTGGCTCGCGGCGCGTGCCAGCTGCTCGATCAGTGCCCAGTTGCCCTCGCGGATCGCGTCGGTCGGCACGATCCACGAGCCGCCCACGCAAGCCACGTTCGAGAGCGCGAGAAACTCCGCCGCATTGCCCGCATGGATGCCGCCGGTGGGGCAAAAGGTGACATCGCCGAACGGCCCTTGCCACGCCTTGAGCATCGGCAGCCCGCCCGCTTGCAACGCGGGAAAGAACTTGAGCTCGGTGTAGCCGTCTTCCTGCGCCGTCATGATCTCGCTGCCGGTGGCCACACCGGGCAGCAGCGGCAAGCCGAGGTCGTGGCAGGCCTTGCCGACAGCGCGCGTGTAGCCCGGGCTCACGCCGAACTTGGCACCCGCGAGCGCCGAGGCCTGCGCATCGGCCGCGCTGCGGATGGTGCCGGCGCCGGCCACGGCCTCGGGCACGTCCTTGGCAATGGCTTCGATGCATTCGAGCGCCTGCGGCGTGCGCAGTGTCACTTCGAGCATGCGGATGCCGCCGGCTACCAGCGCGCGCGCCAGTGGAATGGCATGTTTCACGTCGTTCAGCACGATGACCGGGATGACCGGCGCATCGCGCATGACGTCGAGTGCGGTGAGTTTGTTGTTATCTACAGCCATGAGCAGGCTCCTTCTTCAGCAGTCAATGCATTGCGCCGCATGCCGGCGAACAGCTCGCGGCCGAGGCCGTGGCCGTCGGCGATGCGCTTGGCTTCGGGCAGCTTGGCAAGCTCGCGTTCGGCCCATTCGTCGTCGGGCACCAGCACGGCAAGCGTACCCGCTACCGCATCCAGGCGTATGACGTCGCCGTCGCGCACCTTGGCGAGCGGGCCGCCCGCGGCGGCTTCGGGCGAGACGTGAATTGCGGCGGGAATCTTGCCCGATGCGCCGCTCATGCGGCCGTCGGTGACCAGCGCCACGCGAAAGCCCTTGCCCTGCAGCACCGACAGCGGCGGCGTGAGCTTGTGCAGCTCGGGCATGCCGTTGGCCTGCGGGCCCTGCCAGCGCACCACGCACACCACGTCGCGCTCGAGTTCGCCGGCGGTAAAGGCCTGCTGCAACGCGGCCTGTGAATCGAAAACGCGCGCCGGGGCTTCGATCACGTGGCGGTCGTCGGGCACCGAAGACACCTTGATCACGCTGCGGCCAAGATTGCCGTTGAGCAGCTTCAGGCCGCCGGTGGCGCTGAAGGGGTTCTCGACGGGCCGAGCCACCGCTTCGTCCTTCGAAGGCGCGGCGGATTGCCACACCAGGCGCTTGTCGTCGGCCATGGTGGGAACGTTCGCAAATTCGCGAATGCCGCCGGCGCGCACGGTCAGCACGTCGGCATGCATCAGGCCTGCGTCGAGCAGCTCGCCGATCACGAAGCCCGGCCCGCCCGCGGCCTGGAAAGCGTTCACGTCGGCACTGCCGTTGGGGTACACGCGCGTCAGCAGCGGAATCACGTCGGAGAGGCGCGAGAAGTCGTCCCAGTCGATCACGATGCCGGCCGAGCGCGCCACGGCCACCCAGTGGATCAGGTGGTTGGTGGAGCCGCCGGTGGCAAGCAGCGCCACCATGGCGTTGACGATGCAGCGCTCGTCCACAACTTCGCCAATCGGCGGGCAATTGAATTTCGTCTCGCTCGCGCGGCCGAGCACCGTGCGAACGGCCTCGCGCGTGAGCGTTTCGCGCATCGCATCGCCGGGCTGGATGAACGCAGTGCCGGGCACGTGCAGGCCCATGGCCTCGAGCAGCATCTGGTTGCTGTTGGCGGTGCCGTAGAAGGTGCAGGTGCCCACGGTGTGATAGGCCGCCATCTCGGCGTCGAGCAGGCCCTGCCGGCCAACCAGGCCCTGCGCAGCCTGCTCGCGCACCTTGGATTTTTCGCCGTTCGACAGGCCCGAGGGCATGGGGCCCGCAGGCACGAACACGGTGGGCAGGTGCCCGAAGTGCAATGCGCCGATCAACAGGCCCGGCACGATCTTGTCGCACACGCCCAGCAGCAGCGCGCCGTCGAACATGTCGTGCGTGAGCGCCACCGCGGTGCCCATGGCGATCACGTCGCGGCTGAAAAGGCTCAGCTCCATGCCGGGCGTGCCCTGGGTCACGCCGTCGCACATGGCGGGCACGCCGCCGGCCACCTGCGCCGTGGCGCCGAGGCTGCGCGCCTCGTTCTTGATGATGTCGGGGTAGCTCTGGTACGGCGCGTGGGCCGAGAGCATGTCGTTGTAGGCGGTGACGATGCCGATGTTGGGCGAGCGCTCCGTCACCACCCTGAACTTGTCGTTGGCCGGAATACCGGCCACGGCGTGCGCCACATTGGCGCAGCCCATGCGGTCGGAGCCGCGGTCGCGGTTGCGGATTTCGGTCAGGCGCTGGAGGTACGCGGTGCGCGGCCCCCGGCTGCGTTCGCGAATGCGAGCGGTAACGTCAAGGACGGTGGGATGTGTGCTCATGGGGATGTATTCGGTCGCGCTGCCGGCATCTGGCCAATGTCACTTTTGCGACCTTCGACTTGGAAGTGAATAGTACCAAGACAGCAAGACCAAGGCCGATCGGAAACGGCCTTCCAGCAATACGCATTTACATCCGTATTCACATCCGCGCGCCAAACGAGGGGCGGAGGGCGCTCAATCGATGAGCTTGACTTCGACGCGGCGCGCCTCGGCGTTGTTGCCCGAACCTGCTGTGACGGGGGGCCTTTGCAAGTCGACCTTGTTCGCCGGAACGCCCAGGCCCACCAGCACATCGCGGATCATTTCGGCGCGCTTCTTGGCAAGCTGCTCGTTGATGGCCGCGTCGCCGGTGGTGTCATGAAAGCCCGAGACCACCGCCTTGCGGCCGCTTTCCACGCCCTTGATGACAGCGGCCAGCGCCTCGGCGGCACCGGGTGCGAGGTCGGCGCTGCCGGTTGCGAAATAGAAGTTCACCACGCCGTCGCCCACGCGGATGCTGGCGCCATCGGGGATCACCACGGTGACCGTTTCGGTGACCTCGGCCACGGTGGTGGTGGGTGCCGGCGGCGCGGGAGCCGCTGCAACCGCAACTGCGGGCCTGGCCTTTGCCGCCGTGTTCTTGCCCTTGTGCCAGAACGCGATGCCCAGGACGAAGGAGATCACCAGCGCAATCAGTATGACGAGGAATCCGAGGGCGAATTTTTGCTGGCTGTCGTCTTCATTCATGGGTCTGCGTGCTCCGAAGGGAAGAGGTCGGTAAATAATGGTGCGGTGAACCATGATCGCCAAATTGTAGGCGCCGGCCCGTCGGGCTCCGCACCCGACCCCGGGCCGCCGGGGCTGGACCCGATGCCCCGGCCGTTGCGCGACCCGCAGCCGATGCTCGAAAAGGCCATTGCCGATTGGGGCGGGCGCGAGGACTTGTGGCTCTTCGGCTACGGCTCGCTCATATGGCGCCCCGAGTTCGATTTTGCCGAGCGGCGCTTCGCCTGGGTACACGGCTGGCATCGCGCCTTGAAGATGTGGAGCCGCATCAACCGAGGCAGCGTGCAGACGCCGGGCCTCGTCTTCGGGCTGCTGTCGGGCGGCAGTTGCCGCGGCATGGTGTTCCGGGTGCCGGCTGCACAGGGCCTCGAAACGCTGCGCAGGCTTTGGCTGCGCGAGATGCCCACCGGCGTGTACGACCCGAAGTGGCTCAAGTGCACCACGCCCGAAGGCCCGGTGCGCGCGCTGGCCTTCACGCTCTCCAGGCGCAGCCCCAACTTCACGGGCGAGCTCAGCGACGAGCGCTATCGCCACATCTTCACCCATGCGGTGGGCCGCTACGGCAGCTCGCTCGACTATGCGCGCCAGACCTTGCTGGAGCTGCGCCGCCACTCGATCCACGACGCGGCGCTGGCCCGGCTGGTTGCGCTGGCGCACGAGAGGCAAGAGCAGCAGCAGGAACAACAGGAACAGCACGACCGACAGGCGCAGCAAGCGCAATCCGGCGCCGCGGCTGATTGCGGCACGCCTCCTGCTCCGGTATATGTTCCGGGGTCTCCGGACACAAAAAATTCTTCGTCCCGTTCCTTTTCTTCCCAACAATCTTCCGGACCGTCCAAGGAAAAACCATGAACCATCGTCTCTCGATCGCCACCGGCACCGCCCTTCTCGCCAGCGCCCTGCTTTCGGCCTGCGGCGGCATGATGGGCGGCAAGCCGAGCGCGGCCGCCGAACTGATGCCCACCGCGGCGATCTCGCCCAACCCCACGCGCGGCACGGTGACCTTCACCGCGCTGGACCACGGCGTGCGGGTGGCCGGCGAAGTGCGCGGCCTGGCACCGGGCAGCGAGCACGGGTTCCACATCCATGAAAAAGGCGACTGCGGCGACAACGGCAACGCCTCGGGCGGCCACTTCAACCCCGCCGGCGGCACGCACGGCAAGTTCGGCGCGCCGGGCAGCCACGCCGGCGAACTCCCCAGCCTCGTGGCCGACGCGAGCGGCGTGGCACGCTTCCGCGTCGATATCCACTCGATTTCGCTGACCGAAGGCGCCGCCAACAACGTGGTGGGCCGTGCGCTCGTCGTGCACCGCGACCGCGACGATTTCACGACCCAGCCGGCCGGCAACTCCGGCCCGCGCACCGCATGCGCGGTGATCGCGCGGCGCTGATCGTCGGTTAAGCCAAACCCGCCGAGCGCTCCCGCCAGAGGGCCTCGGCGTGCGCCAGGGCCTCCGGCGTGTCGATGTCGGTCACGATGCCCACGTCGTCCACCACAAGGTCTGCCACCGCATCGATGGCGCGCATGGCCTTGAGCACGGGCGCGGCGCCGAAATTTCCCTGCAGCGCCGCGAGCTGCGCGCGGCATCCGGCCGCAAAGCCCACCGGGTGGCCGCGCTCGCCCTTGTATTGCGGCTGCGCCGCGCAGACACGGCCGGAAAGAGCTCCCGCAACCGCCCGAAGCGTTTCAGCGCGCACCAGCGGCAGGTCGCCCGGCAAGATCAGCCAGCCGGCGGCGTCGGGCGTGGCCCGCACCGCGGCGGCAATCGAATCGCCCATGCCCGGATGGCCGGCGTCTTCGAGCCGCCAGGGCAGT
The DNA here is from genome assembly GCF_037204085.1 of Variovorax sp. CCNWLW235. Classification (NCBI taxonomy): domain Bacteria; kingdom Pseudomonadati; phylum Pseudomonadota; class Betaproteobacteria; order Burkholderiales; family Comamonadaceae; genus Variovorax; species Variovorax sp. CCNWLW235. The sequence continues at coordinate 49,779 of NZ_JBBCBW010000007.1, forward strand.
CCGCTGGCGCGAACGGCATCGAGCGTTCGCTCGAGCACCGGCCTGCCCGCGAGCGGTGCCTGCAGCTTGGAGCCCACGCCGCCGGCCGCTTTGAAACGCTCGCCCCGCCCCGAAGCAAGCACGATCACCCACGGAGAATTTGCCTTTGTCGCCATGGGCCGAGTATGTGCGCGGAATGCCGGCAGGGAAGGCATGCGCAACAATGTCGGCATGACCTCTTCTCCCACCAACGAAACGTTGGCCGCGCTGCGCAAGAGCTACGAGCGGGCCGAGCTCGGCGAAACCCACAGCGCCGACGATCCGCTCAAGCAGTTCGAACGCTGGCTCGGCGAAGCCATCGACGCCCAGGTGCCCGAGCCCAATGCGATGACCTTGTGCACCGTGGGCAGCGACCTGCGGCCCTCCAGCCGCATCGTGCTCATCAAGGGTTACGACGCACGCGGAGTCGTCTGGTACACCAACTACGAAAGCCGCAAGGGCCGCGAGCTGTCGGGCAATCCGTATGCGGCGTTGCAGTTCCATTGGGTCGAGCTCGAACGCGTGGTGCGCATCGAAGGCCGGGTCGAAAAAGCCAGCGCCGAGGAAAGCGATGCCTACTTTGCCAGCCGCCCGCTCGACTCGCGCATCGGCGCCTGGGCCAGCCCGCAGAGCGAAGTGATCAGCGGCCGTGACGTGCTGGTGAAGAACGCCGCCGTGGCCGCCGCCAGGCACCTGCTGTCGCCGCCGCGCCCGCCGCATTGGGGCGGCTACCGGCTTGTGCCCGACCGCTGGGAATTCTGGCAAGGCCGCAAGAGCCGTCTGCACGACCGGCTGCGCTACCGGCTCGAAGGCGGCAACTGGGTGCGCGAACGGCTCGCACCCTGAGCCTGGTCAAGCCTCGCAGGCCGCGACCTTGAATTCGACGCGGCGGTCGAGCGCATCGCTTGCGTCGTCCGCCCCGGTGCCCACGATGTTCTCGCGGAACCCCATGCCGGATTCGCGCAGCTTCTTCGACAGCGGCGGCGCCTCGCCCACGAGCCGGGTCTTCACGCTCACCGCGCGCTGCAACGACAGGCGCTCGTTGACCGCCTCGGGGCCGGTGCGGCTCGTGTGGCCCGTGACCACCACGCATGAATCGATCTGCGCTGCCTGGCGCGCGATCTGCCGCAGCCACATCGGATAGGCGGCGCTGATCTTCGGGTCGGCCAGGAACTCGGTCGAGCCTGGCTTGAACAGGAACTTCACGCTCAGGTTGTTGGTTTCCAGCCCGAGCCGCGCCAGGGTGCCGAAGGTTTTTTCGGCATCGGCCGCGCGGCCCAGATGCGCCTGCGTGAGGTAGAGGCCGCTGTAGATGCGCAGCTGCTGCCCGTCGGGCCGGCGCGATGCGGCTTCGTAGCGGCTCAGCGCTTCGCTCATGCGGCCGGCCTCGTAGGCCGCGGTGGCTTCCTGCAGCACGGTCGAGGTGGGCAGGCGCTCCAGGTACAACGCGTCGGCGGCCTGGCCGGGCTGCGTTTCGGCGGTGCGGATGTAGCCTTCCACGCCGCGGTCCTTGCCGTTCACGGGGCTGTCGCGAAAGAAAGCCGTCGGCCGCGTGTCCAGCGTCGGGTCGCTGATGCGCGCCACCGATTGCGCGATGACCACGCCGCTCTTGATTTCGGTCAGCGCCAGGTTCAGGCGGTAACGCCCGTCGGCCGCATCCTTGTCGCGCACCAGCGTGCCGTTCAGCACGTATTGGGCGCGTTCGATCTCGGCGCTGTTGAAGGGCGTGACGGTGAACTGCTTGAACTGCGACTGCATGCGCTGCACCACGCGCTGCTCGGCCACGCGCGTCACTTCGGTCTGCTGGCCGCTCGATCCCTCGAGCAGCGGATCGATCACGATGCGGCTCTGCTTGATGGTCGACTCCACCTTGGCCAGGAAGGCCGGCAGCTTCTGCGTCTGCACGATCAGGTCGTCCACCGCCTGGTTGACGGCCTGGTCGAAAGGCATGGCGTTGCCCGGTGCGGGCCGGTGCGCACACGCAACGGAAAGCGCCGCGGCGCACAGCGCGAGCACGCGCAGCACGGTCCCGATCGGTTGGATGGTGGTCTTCATCATCAGCATTGGCTCCTCAAGATCTTCATGTCTTCGTTCGACAGCGGCTCACCCACCGCTGCCCGCATGTTGATTTCGCTGCAGCGCCTGGAGAGCGGCGGATTTTTGGGGGCCGCGTGCTTCTCCACCTCCGGCACTGGCAGCGGCGCCGGCTGCGCGGCCACCGCAACGGCCTGCGGCCTGGGCCGCGTTGCCGCAGCCGGCTTGGGCCCCGCTGGCCTGGCTGCCGGTCGCTCGGCTGTCGGCGGCACCGCCTCCCTCGGTACCCCCGCCGAAAGGCACGGCGTTCTGCACGGCTTGGTGTCTGCCGTGGCCGTTGCGGCAAAACCGGCACAGCACAGCGCGACCACCATCGCGATCGGCGCCATGGCGGAAAACGGCGAAGACCGCACCTGGTAAATCATCAGCCGGCAAATGTAGAGCGGCAGGCGCCGCTCGCCATCTCGCCAAATGGCCACCCTGCCGAACGGCATAGGCGCCCGGCGCTACGAAAGCTTCAGGGGAGCCACTGCACCAGCGTCATCACCAGCGTGAGCGTGGCCAGCGCGAGCACCGTCGACACCGCCACGCTGGCCGTCACCAGGTCTTCGGCCGTGCGGTAGCGCTGCGAAAAGAGAAAGACGTTGGCGCCGATGGGCAGCGCCGCTGCCACCACCATCACGGTGAGCGGAATGCCGCGCACGCCCAGCAGCCAGCCGATGCCGGCCACGAGCAGCGGATGCAGCAGGTTCTTCACCAGGGCCTGCACCGTGGCACCGCGCCAGTGCCGGCCGATGGGCGTCAACGCCAGCGTGATGCCCACCATCACAAGCGCCACCGGGCCGAACGCCTGCCCGAGCAGCATGATCGGCTTGTCGAGGAAATCGGGCATCACGAGCCCCGTTTGCGCGAACAGCAGCCCCGCAATGATCGGCATCGGCACCGGGTGGATGATGGCGTTGCGCAGCGCCCGCAGCACCGTGCGCGCCATGGAGCGCTTCTCTTCGCCGCTCACCACCGCATGCTCGCGCGCCACGGCCAGCTCCAGCACCACGGTGGCGCTCGTCAACAGCACCAGCGAGTGCAGCGAGATCAGCGTGAGCAGCACGACCATGCCCTGCTCGCCATAGGCCAGGCCGACCAGCACGATGCCGATCATCACGGTGTTGCTGTAGGTGTTGGCCAGTGCAATCACGGCTGCCGTGCGATTGAAGCCGCGCAGCGCCAGCGTGCCCGCGAACAGCAGGCCCGAAGCGATGAAATATGCGGCCACGGGCTTCAGGCTGAGTTCTTCCACGTGCACCGTGCTCATCGCGCGGAACAGGAGCGCGGGTGCAAGCAGCAGGAAGATCAGGTTGGAGAGGTCCTTGACGGCGTTGCCGCCGATCCAGCGGCGCCGGCCTGCCAGGTAGCCTGCTGCGATCAGGACGACGACCGGCAGCAGCGAAGAAATGACGAACGGGTTCACCCGGTCGAGGATAGCCGAGGGTGCGTTCACTCCCGCCCGCTCTTCCCCTGGGATGCGCCGAGGAAAGAGCAAGCGGTACGGGCCTCAGGTCAGAACGTCACGCGCAGGCCAACCTTCAGCGAACGCCCCGGCAGCGGCGCGTTCGGGTACACCGTCGTCGTCAGGATCGACGTCGGGCTGTAGGCCAGCTTGTTGGTGATGTTGTCGACGCGCGCATACCAGGTGAGGTTGGCGCGCTGCACCTTCATGCGGTAGGTAACGGCGGCATTCCACAGCGTGTAGGAGTCGGTCTCGCGCGCGCCCACGCTCGGCACCCGACGCTGCGCCGCGTTGTAGTCGAAGCCCAGGCGCGCGCCCCATGGGCCGTTGCCATAGGCCAGCGTAGCCCCCAGGCGCAATGGCGCAATGCGCGGCAGCGGCTCGCCGGTGTCGAGGTTCTTGGCCCGCACGATGTCGCCGCGCCACTCCAGGTCGAGCGTCGAGCCGTCGGCCGAACGCGCAAAGCCGTCGGTGCCCAGCAGGCGCAGGTTGCCGTTCGCCTCGATGCCGGTGAACCGCGCGCGCACGCCGCTGTAGAGGTACTCGGCCAGCGTGTCGGTCGCTTCCGGGTCTGTCACCACCTGGCCTTCTTCATCGAGCGTGCGGCCCGATGCGGTCAGGCCGATGTAGTTGCGAAAGCGCGTGACATACGCGTTGACGCGGGCTGTGTTGGCGCCCGACTTCCATTGCGCACCCAGGTCGAACCCGGTCGACTTTTCCTTCTCGAGGTTCGGATTGCCGACTTCCCATGCGGCCGTTGCAACGTGCGGTCCGTTGGCAAGCAGTTCGTAATCCTTCGGGGCGCGCTCGGTGTAGGCAAGGTTTGAGGTGAGCTGCCACTGCGGCGTCAGGTTCACCAGCGCGCCCAGGGCCGCGCTGTGGGGGTTGAAGGTGCGCTCGCCAACGGCAAATCGCGTCACGCTCGGATCGTCCGGGTAGCCGAGCGATGTAACGCGGACCTTCTCGGTGCGCGCGCCAAAGCTCAGCCGGCCCCACGATGTGCCGAGCTCTTCATACATGAACAACGCGTTGGAGCGCGTGCGGCTGTGCGGCGCAAAGGCCTCGGCGCCGTCCGCGGCGAAGCGGTTGGTCTCGCTGCTGAAGCCGACCAGGCCTTCGAGGTTGCCGATCTTCTGGTGGCGCACTTCGATGCGCACATCGTTGCTCATGTTCGAGAAGGTGGTGCCGGCCTCGCCGCCTTCGAACTCGGTGTGGCGGTAGTCGGTGTGGCTGAGCTTGGCGTGAACGCTGCTGATGATGCCGCCCGGGCGCCATTCGCCCTCGATCGCATAGCGGTCGGACTTCATGCCGATGGTGACGTCGTCTTCGGCCACCGTGCCGTAGTTGCTGCGGTAGGTGCTGGCCGAGGCGCCGATCCAGCCCTGGTCGAAGAACAGCGTGCCGCCTACTGCGCCGCCGTGCGCCTCGTTGGCCGAGTTGCATATCTTGCGCGCCAGCGTGGGACGGCCGGGCTTGGTGCATTCCAGGTCGATGGGCGCCGAGACGTCCTTGGAGTTGCGGTTGAACGCATCGACGTGCAGCGCCAGGCGGTCGTTGCCGCCCTCGAAGACCACGCCGCCGTTCTTTTCCTTGTTGCCGGTCGAAAAGCCCAGGTCGGCACGACCGCCGAAGCCGTTGATCGGCTCGGTGGGAATGCGGTTGTCGATCACGTTGACCACGCCGCCCACCGCGCTGCCGCCGTACTGCAGCGCCGAAGGCCCGCGCAGCACCTCGACGCGGTCGGTCACCAGCGAATCCACCGGCACCGCGTGGTCGTAGCTCAGCGCCGAGGCGTCCGGCGCGCCGCCGCCGTTCTGCAGGATGCGGATGCGGTCGCCGTCCAGCCCGCGAATGATCGGCCGGCTTGCGTTGGGACCGAAGTAGCTGCTGCTCACGCCGGGCAGGTTGTTGAGCGTTTCGCCGAGCGTCGATTCGGAGCGCATCAGGAGCTTGTCGCCCGAAAGCGTGGTGGTGGGCGCAATCAGGTCGGCCGCGCCCAGCGGATTGCCGGTGACGGCAATTTCAGGCAGGGAGGCCGCAGGCGCTTCGGCGGGTTGCGCCTGGGCCATGGCCGCGAAGGAAGCCAGCAAAAGAACGGCAGCGCCGATGGCGTTGCGACGGAAATTGGGAATCATGAATGAGCACTCGTTGAATCAAGGGACGATCTGCCGCCACCGCAGAAAAAGCGCGGTGCAGCAACCGGAACACGGAGGGATTCAGCGAGTGGAAGGCGGGCCGCGCGCGTCGAACAGCGCAACCCAGCGGGCGATGGCCTCGCCCTGCAGATAGGCAAAGGTGGCCGATGGCAGCAGCACCGGCAGCGCGACCGTGGGCACGCCCAATGCGCCCGAGCCGTGCGACAGCTGGTCGTACAGCCGGCATTCGGCATCGGTGTGGTCACCGAACAGGCTGGCGATGCCGTGGGACACGTGAGGCAGGTGCGACGCGTGGGGCGCGTGCCCGCGCGCCTCTTCGGCGTGGCTGGCCTGCGCGGCCGCGGTCGCCTGGCCAAGGCCCGGCACGTGCAGCGACCGGTGGATCAGCCCGAGCGTGCCCGCGAACCACAACGCAACCACCAGCGCGATGGCGATCGCACGGGTCGACAGAATCGACCGGTGCCGAGCCTGGCTGGCGATGGTGTGCACGGGAAACGGGCTTTGGGCGAAAGATCAGGCCTTGACGCGCGAGGCGAAGGTCTTCTGGAACTTCTCGACCTTGGGCCCGACCACGAAAGCGCAGTAGCCCTGGTTCGGGTTGTTCAGGAAATAGTCCTGGTGATACGCCTCGGCGGTCGAATAGTTGGCGAGCGGCACCACCTCGGTCACCACGGGAGCGCTGTAGGTCTTGCCGGCCTCGATTTCGCGGATGACCCCTTGGGCCACGTCCTTCTGCGCGTCGCTCGTGACATAAATGCCGCTGCGGTACTGCGTGCCGACATCATTGCCCTGGCGGTTCAGCGTCGTGGGGTCGTGCACCACAAAGAAGATCTCGAGAACTTCGCGCAGGCTGATGACGGCGGGGTCGAATTCGACCTTCACGACCTCCACATGCCCGGTGCGGCCGGTGCAAATCTGCTCGTAGGTCGGGTTGAGGGTCTGGCCGTTGCAGTAGCCCGATTCGACGTCCACCACGCCCTGCACGCGGTCGAAAACCGCCTCGGTGCACCAGAAGCAGCCTCCGCCCAGCACGATGGATTCGGTTTGCGACGGTGAAGAAGACATGGGCTGCTCCGGCAGGTAGGAAAAAAGCGAACCCGATATTGTCGCGGCTTGACGGGCCGGATGCTGGTCACTACATTACTAACCCGCGAGTCATTAATCTCATGCCCACCCCCCGTTCCTTTGTCGACAAGATCTGCCCGGTGCGCTCCAAACGCGAGCGCCGCAAGGAGGCGCGCCCCGGCGAACTGCTGGCGGCAGCGCTCGATCTCTTCGTCGAAAAAGGCTTTGCCGCCACCCGCGCCGAGGAAGTGGCGGCGCGCGCCGGGGTCTCCAAGGGCACGCTTTTTCTTTATTTTCCGAGCAAGGAAGAGCTCTTCAAGGCCGTGGTGGTCGAAAACCTCAGCGGCCGGTTTTCCGAGTGGAACGAAGAGTTCGAGACCTTCGAAGGCACCTCGGCGGACATGCTGCGCTATTGCATGCGCGTCTGGTGGGAGCGGGTCGGCATGACCAAGGCTTCGGGCCTGACCAAGCTCATGATGAGCGAAGGCGCCAACTTTCCCGACCTGGCGGAGTTCTACCGGAAGGAAGTGATCCGGCCGGGCCATTCGCTGTTGCGCCGCATCCTGCAGCGGGGCATCGACCGGGGCGAATTCGCGCCGGTCGACATCGACCACGCCATCTACTCGGTGGTGGCGCCCATGGTCTTCCTGATGCTGTGGAAGCACTCGGCCATGGTCTGCGTCGACGAAGACACCTCGCTCGACCCTGAAAAGTACCTCGCCACCCAGGCCGAGACCGTGCTTTACGGCCTCACGCGCCGCCCGGAGAGCGCGGCATGAAGCGTGCATGGACGGCCGGGCTTCCGCGAGCGGGCGCGGCGCAACCTAAAATTGAAGGTTTGTCCTGAGCCCCACAAGGAAAAGCCCCCAATGAACCCGACCCCCACCCTCGAGCGCTTGCGCTTCAACATGATCGAGCAGCAGATCCGGCCCTGGGATGTGCTCGACCTGGAAATTCTCGACCTGCTGGCTGCCATCCGGCGCGAAGACTACGTGCCGCCCGCGCACCGCGGCCTGGCCTTCTTCGACATGGAAATTCCGCTCGGCGACGGCTCGGTTCCCGGCCAGGTGATGCTCTCGCCCAAGGTCGAGGCACGCATGCTGCAAGACCTGCACGTGCAAAAGCACGAGTCGGTGCTCGAGATCGGCACCGGCTCCGGCTTCATGGCCGCCCTGCTCGCCCATCGCGCCGCCCAGGTGCTGTCGCTCGAAATCGACCCCGTGCTGGCCGCCCGCGCCGCCGAAACACTGCGCCAGAACGGCGTTGCCAACGTGGAAGTGCGCAACGCCGACGGCGCCGTGCCGCTGCCGAGCGGCCCCAGCTTCGACGTAATCGTGCTCAGCGGCTCCGTCGCGCGCATTCCGCAGAACCTGCTCGGCTCCCTCAAGGTGGGTGGCCGCCTGGCTGCCATCGTGGGCGAAGAGCCGATGATGCGCGCGCACTTCGTGACCCGCACCAGCGAAAGCAAGTGGGACACCATCCAGCCCTGGGACACGGTGGCGCCGCGCCTGCTCAACTTCCCCGAGCCTTCGCGCTTCTCGTTCTGAGCGGGACTTCCGAATGATCGATCAAGTCCGCCCCGCCGATCTCGCAGCCTGGTTTGCCCAGAACCCCGATGCCGCGCCCGTGCTGCTCGACGTGCGCGAACCCTGGGAGCTGCAGACGGCGAGCGTTGCGCCCCAGGGCTTCACGCTGGTCGCCATCCCGATGAACGAAATTCCGGGCCGGCTTTCCGAACTCGACGAAGGCCAGCGCATTGCGTGCCTGTGCCATCACGGCGCGCGCAGCCAGCGCGTGGCGGCCTTCCTGAGCCAAAACGGCTTTGCCGAGCTGGCCAACGTGGCCGGCGGCATCGACGCCTGGTCCGCACAGCACGACCCTGCCGTGCCGCGCTACTGATTCTTTCTTCAAGGACGTTCAATGCCTTCCAGGCCCAGGCTTTTGCCTCTTTCCGCAGCGCTCGCAAGTCTCTTTGCCACCCTGCTCGCACTGCCGGCCCAAGGCCAGACACTGAACGAACTCTACGAATCCGCCCGCGGCTTCGACGCCACCTACCAGGGTGCGCGCGCCCAGTACGAAGCAAACGTAGCGCGCGCCGCGCAGGCCAAGGCGGGCATTCTTCCCGCCGTGGGGCTCACGGCCGGCGCCACGCGCAACAACCTCGATATCGACACGCTCACCGGCCCCGGCCGCGGAACCAGCACGCCGCGCGACTTCACCACGCAGAACGTCGGCATCAACGCCACGCAGCCGATCTACCGGCCCGCCAACTGGGCCACCTACGAGCAGGGCAAGCGGCAGGCCGAGATTGCCGAGGCCGTGCTCACCGCTGCCGAGCAGGACCTGATCGTTCGCGTGAGCCAGGCGTATTTCGACGTGCTCGCCAGCCAGGACAGCCTGACGCTGGTGCGCGCGCAAAAGGTGGCCGTGGCCGAGCAGCTCGCATCGGCCAAGCGCAATTTCGAGGTCGGCACCTCCACCATCACCGACACACGCGAAGCGCAGGCGCGCTACGACCTCGTCATTGCGCAGGAAATTGCCGCCGAGAACGACCTGCAGGTCAAGAAGATCGTCCTCGACCAGCTGGTCGGCCGGCCCGGCAGTGTGCCGGTTCCGCTGGCGCAGCCCGTGGTGCTGCCGACGGCCATGCCGGCAAACATCGATGCCTGGGTGGCACAGGCCGAAGAAGCGCACCCCTCCATCCGCCAGGCGCGGCTCGGCCTCGACGTGGCCGGCCTCGAAATCCGCAAGGCCGAAGCCGGCCACAAGCCCACGCTGGACGCCAACCTGGGCTACAACATCACGCGCAATCCGCACGGCACCAGCACCAGCACGGTGGGCACGCGCATCGATGCCGCGTCGGTGGGCGTGGTGTTCAACATGCCGCTCTTCGCGGGCTTTGCCACCGAGAACCGCATCAAGGAAACGCTGGCCCTCGAAGACCAGTCGCGCAGCGTGCTCGAAGGCACCCGCCGCAGCGTGGCGCAGGCCACGCGCGCGGCCTATCTCGGGCTGGTCTCGGGCGCGGGGCAGGTAAAGGCGCTGGAGGCCGCCGAGGCTTCGAGCCAGAGCGCGCTCGACGCCAACCGGCTTGGCTACCAGGTGGGTGTGCGCATCAACATCGACGTGCTCAATTCGCAAAGCCAGCTGTTCCAGACCAAGCGCGATCTCGCGCAGGCGCGCTACAACGTGCTGCTGGGCAACCTCAGGCTGCGCCAGGCCAACGGCACGCTGACGGTGGACGACATGAATGCGATCAACGCGACGCTGGCAAAGAACGGAGGCCCGTCTTCGCAGCCTGCGCAACCTTCGCCTGGCGAGCGCCCGCAGACGGCGCCTTCAACGGTGGTGCCGGTCACGCCGCCGAGCATTCCCGTGGTGCCGCCCGTGCCCGTGCCGCCGTTCAATCCGCCGGCACCGACGATGCCTTCGGCACCGCCGCCACCGGTCATCCTGAATCCCCCCGCCCGCTGAGGGTCAAGGGCCGGCGGCTACTCGAGCGTGGGTTCGGCTCTCGCGTCTTCTTCCAGCGGCGCGGCGCCGGTCGGCACGGGGTCCGCAGCCTGCGCAATGGCCAGCACCGCCGCGGCGGTGCGTTCGGCCGCCCCACGGTTCGACGATGAGAAAGCCAGTGCGGCCTGCGCCATGGCGGCACGTCGCTCGGGGTTTTCGACCAGCTTGAGCGCCGCGGTCACGGCCTGCTCCATGTTCTCGACTCGGAGCGAGGCACCGGCCGCAAGCGAAAGCTGAGCGGCTTCGGCAAAGTTGAAGGTCGACGGGCCCATGACCACCGGGCAACCGCATGCCGCGGGCTCGATGAGGTTCTGCCCGCCCAGCGGTTCGAAGCTTCCGCCCAGCAGCGCAACGTCGGCAAGGCCGTAGTAAAGCGCCATTTCACCGAGCGAATCGCCGAGCCATATCTCTGCATCGGTCGGCTGGCCGGCCGCACTGCGGCGCGCCACGGCAAAGCCCTGCGACTCGATGAGCGCGGCCACTTCGTCGAAGCGCTGCGGATGGCGCGGCACGATCATCCATTGCACGTCGTGCACGCGCTTGGCAATCGAGCGAACCGCACCCTGCTCCGGCGGCACGGGCGACGTGGCGCCGAAGCGCTTGAGCACCTCGAGCAGCATGCGCTCCTCGCCGTCGCGCGAGCTCGCAAGCACCACCATGGGTTTGGGCAGCCGCTCGCGCAGCGCCACGGCCGCGGTGAGCTGGCGCGCGTCGGGCGAGGCATCGAACTTGAGGTTGCCGTAGATGCCGGCCACCTTGGCGCCAAGGGACACCAGCCGGTGCGCGTCGGCCTCCGTCTGTGCCCACACGGCGGCCAGCGCCGAATACGCGGGCCGCGCGAGCCAGCTGAGGCGCTCGGCCGCGGCCAGCGAATTTTCGTTGAGGCGCGCATTGGCGAGCACCAGCGGAATGCGCCGCTCGGCGCAGGCGGCGGCCATCTCTGGCCAGACTTCGGTTTCCATCAGCACGCCGATGCGCGGCTGAAAGCGATCGAGAAAACGCGCCACCGCGCCCGGCGTGTCCCACGGCTGCCAGACCTGCGTGTCGCCGGGCTCGAGCAGCTTGGCGCCCTCTTCGCGGCCGGTGGCAGTGCCATGCGTAAGCAGGATGGGGATGCCCGGATACTGCCGCCGCAACTCCGCAATCAGGATGGCTGCCGCGCGCGTTTCGCCGAGCGAAACCGCATGCACCCAACACTGCCCCTCGCCGGTGGTTGCGTCGTCGTAGTAGCCGAAGCGCTCCTCCACGGCCATGCCATAGCCCGGCTCGGCCACCGCACGGCGCCGCAGCTTGCGGCGAACCAGCGGTTGCACAACGGTGGTGAAGACGCCGTACAGGCGCAGCAGCAGCGAACGCACGGGGTTCAGTGCGACGCTTCGGCCAGCGTCGCGTCGGCCTTGACGGTTCTGAGGAGCGCGAGCATCTCGGCTTCGATGCGCTTGAGCGCCGCATCGGTCTGGCCTTCGAAGCGCAGCACCAGCACCGGCGTGGTGTTCGAAGCGCGAATCAAGCCGAAGCCGTCGGGCCAGTCGACGCGCAATCCGTCGATGGTCGAGACCACGGCCGGTGCTGCAAAGCTTGCGCCTGAAACCAGCTTTTCGACCACCGCGTGCGGCTCGCCTTCGGCGCACTTCACATTGAGTTCGGGCGTCGAGAAGCTCGTGGGCAGCGCGTTGAGCGTGTCGCTCGCGTTCGGCGTCTTGCTCAATATCTCGAGCAGGCGGCAGCCTGCATAGGTGCCGTCGTCAAAGCCGAACCAGCGCTCCTTGAAGAAGATGTGGCCGCTCATTTCGCCGCCGAGCGGCGAATCGATTTCCTTCATCTTGGCTTTGATGAGCGAATGGCCGGTCTTGAAGATCATCGGCTTGCCGCCCGCGGCCTCGATGGCCGGCGCCAGGCGCTGCGAGCACTTCACGTCGTACACGATGGTGCCCCCCGGCACGCGCGAAAGCACGTCCTGCGCAAAGAGCTGCATCTGGCGGTCGGGGAAGATGTTTTGGCCGTCTTTGGTGACGATGCCCAGCCGGTCGCCGTCGCCGTCGAAGGCCAGGCCCAATTCGGCGTCGCCCGTGGCCAGCGCGGCCATCAGGTCCTTCAGGTTCTCGGGGCGGCTCGGGTCTGGGTGGTGGTTGGGAAAGTCGCCATCGACCTCGCTGAACAGCTCGGTCACTTCGCAGCCGATGGCGCGGAAGATGGCGGGTGCCGAAGCGCCCGCAATGCCGTTACCCGAATCGACCACGATCTTGAGTGGCCGCGCCAGCTTGATGTCGCCGACGATGCGCTTCACGTAGGCCTCGGTCACGTCGACATTGCGCACGCTGCCGCCGGGTGCGAGCTTGGCGGTGCCTTCTTCCATCACCTTGCGCAGGCCCTGGATCTCGTCGCCGTAGATGGCGCGGCCGGCCAGCACCATCTTGAAGCCGTTGTAGTCCTTCGGGTTGTGGCTGCCGGTCACTTGAATGCCGCTGCTCGACAGCGTGTGCGCCGCAAAGTACAGCATGGGCGTGGTCACGGCACCCACGTTGATCACCTCGATGCCGGTGGCAACAAGGCCCTTGATCAGTGCTTCGGCGAGCGCAGGGCCCGACAGGCGGCCGTCGCGGCCCACGGCCACGGTTTTTTCACCGGCGGCACGGGCGGCGCTTCCGAAAGCCCGGCCGAGCGCTTCGGCGACCTCGGCATCGAGCGTGACAGGCACAACGCCCCGAATGTCATAGGCCTTGAAAATCGACGCACTGAGTTGCATGAGAAGGCATTCCCTGTAGTTCTAAAGACCGAGCCATTGTAGGCAAGCAGTCTGGTGCCCACATGTCCGAAAACGGCCAGTTGAAACGAGTCGAAACCGTATCATTTGTCCATGCCTTCCACACCTGCCTCCACCGAAGTGCTCGAGAGCGACGCCTGCTACCTGGCAATGAAGACGCACGACGCGCGCTTCGACGGCTCTTTCTTCACCGCGGTGACCTCCACCGGCATCTACTGCCGGCCGGTCTGCCGCGTGAAGTTGCCGCGCCGCGAGAACTGCCGGTTTTTCCGCCATGCGGCACAGGCCGAGGCCGAAGGCTTTCGCCCCTGCCTGCGCTGCCGGCCCGAACTGGCGCCGCGCGCAGCAAGCTGGTCCACCGAAGATGCCTCGCGCATCCTCGCGCTGCAGGCGGCCCGCCTCATCGACGAGCCCGATGCGTGGGCCGAAGACGGCCCGGGTGCCGCGCAGATTGCCGCACGGCTCGGCGTGAGCGACCGCCACCTGCGGCGCATTTTCGAGGCGCAGTTCGGCGTCTCGCCCCTGCAATACCTGCAAACACGCCGCCTGCTGGCCGCCAAGCAACTGATTGCCGACACGCGCTTGCCGATGACACAGGTGGCATTGGCCAGCGGCTTTGCAAGCGTGCGCCGCTTCAATGCCGCCTTTCTTGAACACTATGGCCTCAACCCGAGTGCGCTGCGGCGCGCGGGCGGTGCCGAGGGCGGCGAAGGCAAGGCGATCGAAGTGCGACTGGGTTTTCGTCCGCCGTATGACGTGAACGCGATGCTGGGCTTCTTCGCGCGCCGTGCGCTGCGCGGTGTCGAGGTTGCGTTCACTGCCGATGGCAAGGAGCCCGCCAAGGGCAGCACGCCTGCTTATGTGCGGCTAGCCCGCACGCTACGCGTGCAGCAAGGCACGCAGACGCACGCCGGATGGCTGCAACTGCGCTTCGACATGGAGCGCGAGCAGATGCTGCTCTCGGTCAGCGATTCGCTTGCCGCCGTGCTGCCGATCGTGATCAGCCGCGCACGCGCCATGCTCGACCTCGACGCCGAGCCGATGGCCATCAACGCCGCGCTGCATGAAGCCTTTCCGCATGGCGACGGGCTGCGCGTGCCGGGCACGGTCGACGGCTTCGAGCTCGCGGTGCGCGCGGTGCTGGGCCAGCAGATCACCGTGGCTGCGGCGCGCACGCTGGGCTCGCGGCTGGTCGCGGCATTCGGCGAACCCATCGCCACGCCCATCGAGGGCCTGGACCGGTTGTTTCCTACGCCGGCGGCCCTGGCAGCCGCGAGCGGCGACGCGCTCGGTCAGCTCGGCATCGTGCGCCAGCGGCAGGCCGCGCTGCAGGGCATCGCCCGCGAGGTGGCGGCCGGCAAGCTGGCGCTGCATGCGGGTGCCGATGTGCCCTCGACCATCGCGGCGCTGCAGGAGCTGCCCGGCATCGGTGCCTGGACCGCGCAGTACATCGCCATGCGTGCGCTGCGCTGGTCCGATGCGTTTCCGGCGGGCGACGTCGCGCTGCAAAAAGCATTGGGCGTGACGACCGCACGCGCAGCGAGCGAGGCATCGCAGGCATGGCGCCCGTGGCGCAGCTACGCGGTGCTGCGCGCATGGCATGCGCCTTCACCCGCGCCGGCAACAGCCACAACCGCGGACTCACCCGCAGCGGAATCTTCTTCCAGCAACATCACAACGGCAGGCGCCCCCGCCTGAAATGTCATGAAGTTCAAGACCAAAGTCATCTACACATCGCACATCGACACGCCGCTCGGCGGCATCACCATGGCGGCCACCGACGAAGGCCTGGCGGGTGTCTGGTTCGACCAGCAGCGCCATTGGCCCGACACCACGGGCTGGCAGACCAAGGACGACCACCCCGCGCTCGTCGAAGCCGGCGCGCAGCTGCGCGATTACTTTGCCGGCAAGCGCGATACCTTCGACGTGAAGCTCGATCTCTCGCACGGCACCGCCTTCCAGCAGAGCGTGTGGCAGGCACTGCTAGCCATACCCGCGGGCAAGACCATGACCTACAGCGCACTGAGCGCAAACGTGGGCAACCCGACCGCGGTGCGCGCGGTGGGCGCGGCCGTGGGGCGCAACCCGATCAGCGTGATCGTGCCCTGCCACCGCGTGCTCGGCGCCAACGGCTCGCTGACCGGTTACGCTGGCGGGCTTCACCGCAAGACCGCCTTGCTGGAACTCGAATCGAAATAGGGCCCGGCTCCGGCTACGCGCACCATCAAGAGAACGTATGAGTACGACAACAAAAGACAACACCACAGCCACCGACTCACCGAAGCCCAACGCCTGGCTTGTTGATCTTGTGCTGCTGGGCGCGCTCTGGGGGGCGTCTTTTCTTTTCATGCGCATCGGCGCGGCCGAGTTCGGTGCCTTGCCCGCGGCCGCGGTGCGCGTAGGCGTAGCCACGCTCTTCTTGTTGCCGCTGCTGTTCATCCGCGGCCACGGCGAGGCACTGGCACAGCACTGGAAGGCCTCGATGGCCATCGGCGTACTGAACTCCGGCATTCCGTTCGCGCTGTTCTGCTTTGCGCTGCTCACCATCAACAGCGGCCTGGCCGCGGTCATCAACGCCACCGTGCCGATGTTCGGCGCGCTGGTGGCGTGGGCCTGGTTTCGCGACCGGCCGGACGGCTCGCGCATCGTCGGGCTGATCATCGGCTTTGCGGGCGTTGCCATGCTCGCAAGCCGCAGCGCAGGCCTGCATGCCGACGCGGGCGGCAATGCCGCGCTGTGGGCCGTGCTGGCGTGCCTGGGCGCCTGTGCAAGCTATGGCGTGGCAGCCAGCGCCACGCGGCGCTACCTGGGCGGCGTGCCCGCGCTGGCCACGGCCACCGGCAGCCAGATTGGGGCCACCCTGTTCCTCGCGTTGCCTGCGCTGTGGTTCTGGCCCACGCAAATGCCCAGCCTGCGCGCATGGCTCGCATTGCTGGCGCTGGGCATTGCCTGCACCGGCCTGGCGTACATCCTTTTCTTCCGGCTCATCGCCAATGCGGGACCGGCGCGCGCGCTGACCGTGACTTTCCTGGTGCCGGTGTTCGCGGTGTTCTACGGCGCGGTGTTCCTCGGCGAAAACATCACGCAGTGGATGCTGATCTGCGCGGCCGTCATCGTGTGCGGCGTGGCGCTTTCCACCGGCCTTGTGAAGCTGTGGCCGGGCGCGGGCTCGGCCGCAGCTACATCGCCGCCGCGACCACGTTGACCGACAGCGCGAGCACCAGCATATTGAATGCAAAGGCGAGCACGCTGTGCACCAGCGTGATGCGCCGCATCTCGCGCGAGGTGGCCTGCACGTCCGACACCTGCGAGGTCATGCCGACCACATACGCGTAGTACAAAAAGTCGAAATAGTCCGGCTCATCCTTGCCCGGAAAATCCAGCCCGCCGTCGGGCGAGCCGTCCCGCTGGTCGATGTAGTAGCGATGCGCGTAATGAAACGCGTAGATCGTATGCATCATGAGCCAGGAGCCCACGAGCGCCACCAGCCCCAGCGCGATGTGCGCGGCGCGCGCGGGGCCGCTCATCAGCTTGACCTGCTGCAGCAGCATTGCAATGGCAACCACGCTCGCACCAATCGCGACCAGCATCGACACCAGGATCACCAGGTTGGGCTGGTCCAGCGACTGCGCGCGCTCGCGGGTTCGCTGTGCATCGAAAGTATCGGCCAGCCACCACGTGAGCACCAGGAAGACCGCGGCGCCGGCGCACCAGCCTGCAAGGCCGCGCACCATCGGCTCGAGCGGAGCGACGGCTGCAACGGCAATGCCTGCCACCGCGCCATACAAGAGACGCTGAGGACCGGTGGTCGTGGAAAGATGTTCGTGCATGTTCAAAGCTTAGCTTGAATACTTTTTCAGGCGCGCTAACGCCGACATCGACACCGTCCTACAAGCAGAGCGGCAATCAACGCATGGGTTTTTGGCATGCGCCCTATTAACTTGTCGGTCATCAAAAGGGAGCCCCGCCCGGAAGCACCGCGCGCATAGAAATTGCGTGTCGAGCCCGAGGCATTTTTTTTGCCTTCTGAAGGACCTTTCATGCTGCTGCCTCGCTCCCGCCCGCTCGCCAACACCGCAAGATTGACGACGCTGGGCACTTTGGCCGGTGCCGGATTGATCTTTGCCCACGCAAGCGCCTGGGCGGAACCTTCACCCGCACTCGACCGGTTCAGTTTTTCGGTGGGAGCCTTCAGCGCCGATCCCAAATTCAATGCATCGGTCAGCTCGCCCTACGGCGCGCTGCGAACGCGCGACCTCGAGCCCGGCCGCGTGACCATGCCGCGCGTGACGGCCGACCTGCTGATCGGCGACAGCCACGGCCTTTCGTTCGACTACTACCGCTACAAGCGCGACTACTTCGGCCAAGCCGGCGGCAGCGAATCGCTCGGCGGTTTCGGCACGTTCAATGCCCTGGGCAACGCCAATCTCAACGTGAAGCTCGACTTTGCCAAGCTCTCGTACAAATGGTGGCTGGGCACGGGCAACACGGTTTTCGGGCTTGGTGCAGGCGCGGCCTACTACCGCATCAATGTGGGCGCGAACGCCAATGTTGCGGTCAACGGGCGCGTCAGCCAGTTGAATGAAGACGCGAGCGACGATGCCATTGCGCCCTTGCTCGAAGTCGGCGTGCGGCATGCCATCAACCCGGACCTGCGCCTGTTTGCAGACCTCTCCGGCGTGCGCAAGGGCGGCGGGCGCTTTCACGGCAACATCTACAACGCAAGCGCGGGCGTGGAGTGGTTCCCTGTGAAGAACGTGGGCCTGGTGCTGGCCTACGGCGTCACCAACATCGACCTGGCGCGCGAAAGCAGCACCGCCGAGACGCGGGTCAAGGTGAAGCTGCACGGGCCGTCTGCCTTCCTCAAGGCGCGGTTCTGAGGCTTCTACTGCCGCAGCGGCCCGGCGCCATGCATGCCATGGGTGGGGCGCCGCGCGCATAGGTGCTTGCGATCATCGGCGGCCGCACCCCCGGCCCCTATGATCTTTTGATGTACATCCCCGCCACACTCCGCCCCGACAACATCGACGTGTGCGCCGCCAGTGCGCGCCCCGCCCGCAGGCCGCGCTCGCTTTTGCTTGCCGCTCCGGCGGTGGCGTTGCTGCTGGCAGCGGCCGCACCGGCCCACGCGCTGGTCATCGGCGTGACGGAAGGCGTGAGCTACCAGGTAACCGAAAGCCAGATCGCACCGCGCTTCGAGCCCATTGCCGAGGCCCTCAGCAAGGCATTGAAGCAGCCGGTGACCATCAAGGTGTTGATTTCGTACAACGGTGCGCGCGAGGCCCTGAAGGAACAGCAGGTCGACATGGCCTTCATCCATCCGGCCCATGTGGCGCTGGAGGCCATCAAGAGCGGCCGCTACCAGGCCCTGGCCTGGACCGGCGGCTTTACCGCGTACAAGGTGTCGCTGCTGTGCAAGGAGCCGCAGCCCATCTCCGACTGGAAGAGCATTGCCGGCAAAGGCCTCGTGATGCCCGACCCGGATTCGATCACCTCGGTGATCACGCGCGCCATGCTGCGCGAGCAAGGCGTGCAGGCCGCCTCGCTCAAGCTCACCAATACGCGCTACCAGGATGCCGTGCCCTTCTACGTGAAGAACGGTTTTGCCGCCTATGGCGCCACGGCCTCGTCGGGCGTGATCAAGGCCTGGAAGGACAGCGGCGGCAACGTGTGCGCCGAATCGCGCGCGGTGCCCATCAAGCAATGGGTGGCGTCGCGCAAGCTCGATGCCGCCACCACCGCCGCGGCGCGAGAAGCCCTGCTGGGGCTTGCACAAAGCGATGCCGGCAAGCGCGCGCTTGCAACCTCGACCTACACTGGCTTCGTCGCGCCGTCGGCCGAGGTCGAGGCCGCCCTGCTTACCTGGCTGGGCATCTGAAACCGGCGGGCGCGGCGCGATGGCTCCGCTCCTTTTCCGTTCTTTCAGAATTGCCCATGCACGATCTCTCCAGCTTTCCCGTCACCAAGAAATGGCCCGCGCTGCAGCCTGACAGGTTGCAGCTCTATTCGCTGCCCACGCCCAACGGCGTGAAGGTTTCGATCATGCTGGAAGAAACCGGGCTGCCTTACGAAGCGCACCTGGTGAGCTTCGAAACCAACGACCAGATGTCGCCGGAATTCCTGTCGCTCAACCCGAACAACAAGATTCCCGCCGTCCTCGATCCCGACGGCCCCGGCGGCAAGCCGCTCGCGCTCTTCGAGTCGGGCGCCATTCTTCTCTACCTGGCCGACAAGACCGGCCAGTTCATTCCGCAAGATGCCGCGGGCCGCTACGAAACCACCCAGTGGCTCATGTTCCAGATGGGCGGCATCGGCCCGATGTTCGGCCAGCTCGGCTTCTTCAACAAGTTTGCCGGCAAGGACTATGAAGACAAGCGCCCGCGCGACCGCTATGTGGCCGAGTCGAAGCGGCTGCTCGGCGTGCTCGACAAGCGCCTCGAAGGGCGCGACTGGGTCATGGGCAATAGCTACACCATCGCCGACATTGCCATCTTCCCGTGGGTGCGCAACCTGATCGGCTTCTACGAAGCGGCCGACCTGGTGGGCTTTGGCGAGTTCAAGAACGTCGCTCGCGTGCTCGAAACCTTCGTTGCGCGGCCCGCCGTCGTGCGCGGCCTGGGCGTTCCCAAGCGCGGTTGATCGCGAGGGGCGGCGCATCCGCCGCCCGATCCGAAAACAGAACTATTCATTTTCGGAGCAAGTGTCTTTTTCAGGCACGCAGTTGAGGTTTCCCAACCTTTACCGCGCATCGTTGAGCCGCGGTTAAGGTTACACTTCAATAAGAATAATTCTTATTCAACCATCCGGTCACCCTTCGCTCTGCGCCGGTGACCGGCCCGGGAACCACCACCACTGCGAATGCTTGCGAGAAGGCGATCGGATGCGCGACCTCGTCCAGGAACTGGTAGCTCACTATGCGGACTTGCGTCGGCAGCTGACGCGCGACCTGCGGGACCCTCACTACGCGGCGGACATCGCGCAATCCAGCTTCGAGCGGGTGTATGCGCACGCGCTCAAGCTGAACAAGGACATCCGCATCGGCGGCGCGGCACCCGACGGACCGCAGGGCGCCGGCATCGAGTCGCCGAGGGCGCTGTTGTTTCGCGTGGCGCGCAACCTGTGCGTGGACGATGCGCGTCATCGCAAGGTGGCGCAGGAATGGGTCAGCACGCATTTCAGCGTCAGCTCGCGCCAGACGGTGCCGTCTTGCGAATACGTCGCCTCCCAGCAGCAGGTGCTGGCGCGTGTGGTCGAAACGCTGGAAACCCTGCCGCCGCGGCGGCGCGAAGTGTTTTTGCTGTTTCGCGCCTACGGCCACACGCGCGCAGAAATCGCGCAGCAACTCGGCATCACTGAAATGGCGGTGGCCAAGCATCTGCTGCGCGCCGCCATCGACTGCTCGCGCGTGTTCGCCGTGCTGCGCTCGGAGCTCGTCGAACAGACCACCGTATCGAACCGAACGGGCTTCGACGCGAAGCTGGCCGAAGACTTCGCCTGAGCGACGCAACGTGGCAAGCGCGCCGGAAGAAAAGCTCATCGAGCGTGCACTTGCGCTCATCGTCGAAAGCGAAAGCGCCCCGCAAGATGCGGCTGTTGCCGCGCGCCTGGCCTTGAGCCGTTGGCGCAGCCGGTCGGCCGAACACGCAGCCGCGGCGCAAGAAGCGCGGCGTCGCTGGGACGCCCTCGGCGGCATGGCGGCGGAACTGCGCAACCTGCAAAAGTAGCGGTGCCGCGCCTCACTGCAGGCGCCCCTCTTCGCGCAGCGCCTCTTCCATCGACGGCTTGATCAGCGCGGCGCCGGTCAGGGCCCACAGCGTCAGCACGTCGTCCAGCGCGCAGATGTTGCCGGGGTTCACGCCGAGCCAGCGTATGAGCTCTTCGGCCCGCTCCGGCGAGGGCGAATCATGCAGCGTGCAGAAGAGCGTCCAGGCGACGTCGAAGGCCGGGTCGTCGTCGGTCGTCCGGGTCGTCTTGTCTTTCATTCCCCTCCTTCACGCTGCGAGGCTTTCCCGCGATTCGCGAACCTTGTCCTCGACGATCTTTCCCGCCTGCATGGTGATGACGCGGTCGGCCAGGTGAAAGTAGCGGTCGTCGTGCGAGATCACCACCAGCAGGTGTCCCTTGGCGCGCAGTTCGGGCAGCAGCTCGGTATAGAAAAGATGGCGGAAGGTCGGGTCCTGGTCGGCAGCCCATTCGTCGAACACCAGCACCGGGCGGCCTTCGAGGTAGGCATGCACCAGCGCCAGCCGCTTGCGCTGCCCGGTCGAAAGGTCGGTGGTGCTGAATGCGCCGTTCTTCAGGCTCACCTTGTGGGCGATTTCCAGCCGCTCCAGATAAGGCAATGCCGTCTCGGGCAGCACCTCCATGCCCGCGCCGCCTTCGCTTTCTTCACCGGCCACGAGGTCTTCGAACAGATAGAAGTCGGAGAACACGGTGGTGAAGAGCTGGCGGTAGTCGTCGCGGCCTTCGGGCTTGACCACCGAGCCGTCGATCAGCACTTCGCCTGCCTGCGGTGCATACAGGCCCAGCAGCAGCTTGATCAGCGTGGTCTTGCCGGAGCCGTTGTCGCCCACCACAAACACCATTTCGCCGCGGCGCAGCTTCAGGTCGATGGGGCCGAGCGCAAAGGCCTCGCCGCCTTCGGGCGCATCGAAGGCATAGCGCACCCCGCGCATGCCGATCTCGTTCTTCAGGATCACGCCGTTGGACGCGCGCTCCAGGTGCAGGTGCGGCTCCGGCGTGGCAAAGCGCGCGGACAGGTCGCCAATGCGTTGAAAGGCGACCTTGGCACGGCCCACGCCGGGCAACAGGAGCGCGATCTGGTCCAGCGGCCCCTTCAGGAACAGCAGCACCAGCACGAAGCCGCTGAGCACCGCGGGCTCGGTCGGCTGAAACGCAGCCCAGCCCAGGATCAGCGCAATCAGCAAAAAGAACAGCGCCGAGCCGAAGGCGGTGGCAATCACATAGGTGTTGATGGCGCGCCCGTTGACGACGCGGATGGTGTCGACGATGCGCTCGATCTGGCCGGAGAACATGCGCGTGCGGCGCGTGCGGTGCATGCGAAGTTCCTTCGCGCCTTCGCTGATGGCTCGGTAGGCCTTGTGCAGTTGGTCTTCCTGCTCGCGCGCTTTCCAGAAACCGGCCTCGCCGCGGATCTGCGCCATGAGCTGCACCGTGATGCCGATCACCAGCGCCACCAGCATCAGGCCGAACAGCGGCAGCGAAAGAAACGCGAGATAGCTCAGGCAGCCCAGCGCCACGGCAATTGCGATCAGCATTCCCGACAGCGCGAACGCCACGTCGCTGATCATGTCCACGTCCTGCGACAACACCGGCATCAGGCGGTGCGTGCGGTAGCGCTCCAGCGCATCGATGGGCGCCGCGAGAATTTTCTGCGCCAGGCTCTTTCGCACCTGGGCCACCAGGCGCTGGCCGACGAAGTTGGTCGAAACGTCCGACACCATGCGCCCGAAGAGCGCCACGCCGCACAGGCCGATGAAGGTCAGCAGCAGGCCACCCGCCAGCCCGCCCGGCTGGTTGAGCACCCGGTTGATGGTGCCGAGCAGCGCGACCGTGGCGGCACCGGCGCTGATGCCCGTGACCGCGGACAGCACTATCCACGGAAGAAAGGGTTTCAGCAGGCGCCCGATTTCGGCGCCGTTGCCTGTGGTGGTAGTTGTCATGCAAAGGCTCTTTCCGCCCCGGGGGCGACAGCGTGGAAACGACCATGCCGCCCGGCACAGCCCCGGCGGCTTCGTGCCACCTACTGCCTAGACGGTTGAGCCGCGGCAATGTTCAGCGCGGTGCGCGTGAACAGTTGCCCTGCAAATCCGTCTTGATGAAATGACCTTGCCGACGGCCGATCCGTGATCCCGCTGCTGGAGCCCCTGTTCCCCGGCGAACTGGCCGTGCATGGCGAGAAACTGCAATGCGCCGACATCGTGCCACCCGGCGCGGTGCGCGTGGCGGACCTTGTGCAATCGCGTGCATTGCTTGCCGACGTGCTGCAAAGAAATGCGCGCTACCGGGGCGTTGCCGGCACAGACCTGCGCGCCGTTGCGTCCGCGTGGAGCCTCGAATACATCGCGATGCTGCTGCCGCCCGTGATGGCCGCGGCCAGCATGCTGCAGCACGTGTTTCCGGTTGCGGCGGAACACACCTGGGTTCGGCTCGACGCGCATGGCGGCCCCGCCAGCTTTCACATCCGGAACATGGGCCGGCCGCACCACGGCACCGGTACCGCAGAGCGCTACGCGCCGCTGCTCTGGCAGCACCTTGCGCCGCTGTTCGAGGCGCTCGCCGGCCTGACGCGGCTCGCGCCCAAGATTCTCTGGAGCAACACCGGTCGGCTCATGGAGCCCGTATTCGACGTGGCGCTGGCCGCCACCGGCGGCGCACCCTCGATCTCGCGCGACCGGCAGCTGCTGCTGCACAGCGCCACGTGGCCGAACGAGCTTCGCCCCAACCCGCTTCACGGCCGCGAACGCAGCCACCCCGTCAAGCTGCACCGGGAGTGCTGCCTCAACTATCTGTTGCCGCACGAGCACCACTGCAACGCCTGCCCGCTTGCGCCGGAGCATCGCGGTCTCGGGTGAACAGATTGCGGGCCATTCCGTCTTCCATCTATCCATCCATTCCACACATATGTCCAAGGCCAAGCTCGTCTACATCCTGTCTTTGAGAAATGCCGCCGCCGACAAGGCCGGCCAGCATATTGCGTACAAGGGAGAACAGCGCTACATGGCCTCCCCGCTCGAGTACCTGGCCAAGGCG
Source organism: Variovorax sp. CCNWLW235 (assembly GCF_037204085.1). Lineage (NCBI taxonomy): Bacteria > Pseudomonadati > Pseudomonadota > Betaproteobacteria > Burkholderiales > Comamonadaceae > Variovorax > Variovorax sp. CCNWLW235. The sequence continues at coordinate 73,609 of NZ_JBBCBW010000007.1, forward strand.
CTCGACGAGACGCCGCTGGGCGACGCCTACTCGCTCGAAGGCATCGTCATCGACGACGATCCGCGCTCGCCGAAAGACCAGGCCGCGCTGCAGGACTACGGCTTTTCATGCCAGCCCGACAAGAAATGGATTTTTCCGGCGGGCCTGAAGACGCAAGGCAAACAGCTCACGGACATCTTCCATCCGGTGCCTTCCGAATACAGGCGGCTGCCGCTCGATTCAGCCGAACGCCCCGCAGGCAAGAGCCGCTTCGAGCGCACCCTGCTCGACAAGCTGCTGACGCTGCAGGCCGACATCGTCGTGCTCGACGGCCTCCTCGTGATCCTCGACGAGCTGGTGCGGCCCGGCGCGCCGTTCCACCGCAAGATCGTCAACATCCATCCGGGCATCACCCGCATCGAATCGCCTTACGAGCGCCGCGGCGCCTACGCAACGCTCGATGCGCTGCACGGCGCGCAGGGCCGCAAGATCGTGAACTGGCAAACGATGGAAAGCGTGCCCGTGCCTCCGCTCTACAAGACAGGGGCCTCGCTTCACTACGTGGACAACGGCATCGACTCCGGCGAGGTGATCCACGACGCGCTGCGCACCACCATCGACCCGGAGGACACCATCCTCGAGCTGCGCTGGAACAACTTCAACCACAGCCTCTTTCCCGCCCTGCACGAGGGCCTGGCCCTGCTTGCAGCGCAACGGCAACCGCTCACCGAAAGAACAGCATGACGCCAACTCCCCATGTCTCCTATGCGGGCGGCATGCCGCACGCCATCACGCGCGACGGCGACACGCTCAGCGTGCGCAACACGCAGGACGAAACACGCTCGCTCTGGAAAACCAGCCAGGCGGCTTCAAGCGCCGTGCTCCAGTGGGTGGACGGCAGCAATGCGTCCACGGCCCACCTGCTGGCCGCCCTGGAAGGCGCGTTCGAATACCACCCGGCCCACAAGACGCTGCGCGTTGCGCCGAGCCAGCCGGCGGCGTCGCTCGTGCAGGCCGGCGTGCTGCTGCAAGCCGAAGGCGGCCAAGCCCTCGCCTGCCGCGACATGCTTTGGCAGCAGCCTTCGCTGTGGCTGCCCGCAGTGCACGCCCCCATGGCCCTGCAATACGCGCTGACCAACGGCAAGCGCCACCCCGTGCGCCCGCCCAAACCGCGCGGCGTGCTCTACCAGCGCTTCATTCCCTGGCTTGGCAAGACCTTTTCGTTTCGCAGCTTCGACTTCGAGGCCGACCTGCCGATGTTCAACCGCTGGATGAACGACCCCGACGTGGCCGTGATCTGGGAAGAAGAAGGCGACCTGGACAAGCACCGCCAGTACCTCTCGGCCATCGACCGCGACCCGCACATGTATTCGATGATCGCCTGCCTCGACGGCGAGCCCTTCGGCTACTTCGAGATGTACTGGGCCAAGGAAAGCCGCATTGCGCCGTTCTACGACGTGGACGACTACGACCGCGGCTGGCACGTTCTGATCGGCGAGCCGGCGTTTCGCGGCAAGGCCTTTGCCACCGCCTGGCTCACCTCGATTTCGCACTACATCTTCTTGTGCGACCCACGCACCCAGCGCGCCGTGGGCGAGCCGCGCATCGACCACCTGCAGCAGATACGCAACCTCGACAAGTCCGGCTACGCGAAGGTGAAGGAATTCGACCTGCCGCACAAGCGCGCCCTGCTGGTCGTGATGCTGCGCGAACGCTACTTCACCGACGCCCTCTGGCTGCCCCGCAGCGACGGCGCCGCCACGCCTGCCCAACATTCTGCGTAAAGGAAAAACCGCCATGGTGATTCACGACCTCATCGGTATCGGCTTCGGCCCTTCGAACATCGCACTGGCCATTGCGCTGGACGAGAAACGGCGCGACGGCCGCCGCGTCGATGCGATGTTCATCGAGAAGCAGGCCGGCTTCGCCTGGCACAAGGACATGATGCTCGACCAGGCGCACATGCAGATCTCGTTCATGAAGGACCTGGCGACGCTGCGCAACCCCACCAGCCGCTTCACCTTCATCAACTACCTGCATGAAAAGAAGCGCCTGCAGGACTTCATCAACCTGAAGACCTTCTTTCCCAGCCGCCACGAGTTCAACGACTACCTGGGCTGGGCCGCATCCCAGTTCGAAGATGCCTGCGTCTACGGAGAGGAAGTCTTCGAGGTGCTGCCCGAAAAAGAAGGCCATGGCGGCGAGGTCTCGCTGCTGCGCGTGCGCTCGCGCGACGGCGCCGGCCACGTGACCGAGCGCCTTGCACGCAACCTGGTCGTGAGCATTGGCGGCATGCCCAACATTCCGGACGGATTCCGCGCACTGAGGAACGACCCGCGCGTGTTCCATTCGAGCAGCTACCTGCGCGACATGGCCCGCCTGCCCGATGCGGCAAGGATTGCCATCATCGGCGCGGGCCAGAGCGCGGCGGAGATATTCATGGACCTGCAGGGCCGCCCGCACGCGCCGCAGGTCGACCTCATCATGCGGGCCCGCTCGATCCGTCCGTCGGACGACAGCCCCTTCGTGAACGAAGTGTTCAACGTCGAGTTCACCGACTACATCTACAGCCAGCCTGAAGACGAACGCGCCGCGCTGATCGACGAGTTCGGCCACACCAACTACGCGGTGGCCGACCTCGACCTGATCCAGCAGATCTTCAAGATGTTCTACGAGCAGAAGGTTCGCGGCGAAGAGCGCATGCGCTTCCTGCGCCGGCACGATATCCGCGGCGTGCATGCGGCGGCCGATGGCGTTCACCTGACCCTGCACGACCAGAACACCGGCCATGAAAACACCCTGCGCTACGACGCCGTGGTGCTGGCCACCGGCTATGGCCGCGAGCAGCACAAGGCGCTGCTGACGCCGCTTGCCCCCTACCTTGGCGATTTTTCAGTCGACCGCCACTACCGGGTGGGCAGCACGCCGGACTTTCACCCCGCCATCTTCCTGCAAGGCGCCTGCGAGTCGTCGCACGGGCTGAGCGACACCCTGCTGTCGGTCACCTCGGTGCGCACGGGCGAGATCGGCAACGCCCTGCTCAAGGCGATTCCGGCCGGCGCGCCGGTGGCCGCCACTGCCGCGAATGCTGCAAACAGCCCCCGCCACGAGCGGCAGGCGGTGCAAGCCTAGGCGCGGCTACCCGGCGCCGGGCAGGCAAAAAGAAAAAGGAGACAGGTCGCTGTCTCCTTTTTTTTAAGCCAAACGTCTCATGTATGGAAGCGCCAAGGTGCCGAAACCGGCCGGCCTTGGGCGTCGCAACGTGAACACGTCGTATTCAAGCACCTGGAGTATCAACTTTATGCGTCCCCTGCCCCGTCAACGTCTATTGAATGCCGCGCTCGCCACGGCCTTCGGAACGGCCTTTTCCCTTTGCAGCGTGAGCGCCCTGGCGCAGGCGACTGGACAGCAGCAGCGGGCCGGCGATTCGACGCTGCCCGCCATCACGGTGAACGCCGACACGGAAGAATCTGCCACCGGCCGCGTCAACGGCTACCTTGCCAAGCGCAGCACGGCCGGCAGCAAGACGGACACGCCGATCGTCGAGACGCCGCAGTCGATCTCGGTGATCACGGCCGACCGGATGGACGCCATCGGCGCCACCAACGTCAAGGACGCGCTCGGCTACACCCCGGGCGTGAGCATTGCGCCCTTCGGCGCCGATTCGCGCTACGACTGGATCTCGATCCGCGGCTTTGACGGCTATGCGCCGGGCTTTTACCTGGACGGCCTGCCGCTGCGCAACAACGGCACCTGGGGCCTGTGGAAAACCGAGAACTACGGCAGCGAACGCATCGAAGTGCTGCGCGGCCCCACCTCGGTGCTCTATGGCATGGCAAGCCCGGGCGGCGTGGTCAACATTGCGAGCAAGCTCCCCACGGCAGAGCCCGTGCGCGAGATCCAGCTGCAGTACGGCAACGATGCCCGCCGCCAGGTGGCCGGCGACTTCTCGGGTGCGCTCGACTCGGAAGGCAAGGTGCTCTACCGCATCACCGGCGTGCTGCGCGATGCCCAGCTGCCCGGCGGCAACTCACGCGACGACCGCACCTACATTGCGCCCTCGATCACCTGGAAGCCGTCGAGCGACACCACTTTCACGCTGCTGGCCCAGTACCAGAAGAACCGCGCAGGCAGCTACACCCGAATTCGCCCCGCGGCCGGCTCGCTCACGCCAACGCGCATCGGCACCTACATTCCCGAAGACCTGAACGCCGGTGATCCCAACTTCGATCACTTCAACCAGGACCAGAAGATGATCGGCTATCAGCTCGAGCATCGCTTCAACGACACCTTTACCGTGCGCCAGAAGCTGCGCTACGGCAAGCTCGAGGTCGACTACCGCGCCCTGCAGTCGCCGAACTTCGTCCCCATGGACCCGGCCAATGCCCTGAGCACGGAGAACTACCGCTACCTGAACCGCGGTGTCTTCGGCAGCCAGGAAAGCACCTCGTCCGTCACCATGGACAACCAGCTGCAGGCCGACCTGCGCTCGGGCGACTGGCGCCACAAGGTGCTGGTGGGCCTGGACTACCAGCGCACCCGCATCGACCAGTACACCTACAGCAGCGGCTTCGGCGCGCCGCTGCTCGACATCTACGCGCCCGTGTACGGCGGCACCATCGACATTCCACAGCCCTACGTCAACGGTGTGAGCCGGCTCGCGCAGACCGGCATCTACCTGCAGGACCAGATCAAGTGGGGCGACCGCTGGTCGCTCACCATCGGCGGGCGCTACGACACGGCGCAAAGCACCAACTACAGTCGCCTCGACGGCTCCACGCAGCGCATTTCGGAACACAAGTTCACCAAACGCGCGGGCCTGGTCTACCTGGCGCCCAACGGCCTGGCGCCGTACCTGAGCTACTCGGAGTCGTTCGCGCCCATCGGCGCGCTCGACCCGGCCACCCGGACCCCCTTCAAGCCTGAAAGCGGCCGCCAGTACGAGGCCGGTATCCGCTACCAGCCGCCGGGCGGCAAGTCGCTGTACAGCGCGGCCATCTTCGACCTGCGCCGCAAGAACTACATCACGTATGACGCGACCTTCATGCCGAAGCAGACCGGCGAGATCTCGGTGCGGGGCCTCGAGCTCGAAGCCACCACCGAACTCATGCCGCGCCTGAACCTCACGGCCTCCTACGCCTACACGCCGCGCGCCATCGTCACGGCCAGCAGCCGCGCCGAGGAGATCGGCAAGCAGGCGATGTCCGTTCCGCGCAACCGCCTGTCGGTGTGGGCGGACTACCGCTTCAGCAACGGCCTGAAGGTGGGTGCGGGCGTGCGCTTCAACGGCTCGACCCGCGGCGACGCGGAAGTCGTCGCGCCGGCCAAGGTGCCTTCGTACACGCTGCTGGACGCCATGATCGGCTACGACATCGACCGCTGGACGCTGGCGCTGAACCTGCGCAACCTGACCAACAAGACCTACGTTGCCAACTGCGCCTACGGCTACTGCTACCTGGGCACGCAGCGCACGGCGGTGGCAACGGCCACCTATCGCTGGTAAGCCCTTCGGCCCCAAAGAGCAAAGGCCGGATGCCATCGCGGGGCATCCGGCCTTTTTTTGTGCGGCAGCTCTGCGGAGCCTAGCCGCTAGGCCGCGTCGAGCGCCAGCAGGCGGTTCTTTACAGTGGCGCCGAACTGCGCGTCGCGGATGATGTCCAGGTGCCCGGTGCGCGGCACCACCTCGGTCGAGAGCACGCGGGCGCGCTCCGGCCAGCGGCGCAGCACACCCGGCGCATGCAGCGAGCGCTCGGCGTGGAACACCTCCACGGGCAGGTCGGTCCTGGCCTGCGCGCAGCGGGCGTAGTGCGCGGACTGCACGCGGCTGTCGAGCGTGGCCCACAGAAGATACTCATAAGCTTCGTCGCCGGCACCGTCGAGCGGCGACACCCAGGTTGGGGCCAGCAGCTGCTCGGCCACCCAGGCCTGCTCTGCATCGGTCATGCGGGCGAACAGCTCCTTCCATTGCGCCGCCATGTCCGACTTTGCAAGCCAGGCTGCCAGCACCTCGTTGGCCTGCGCGCGCTGCGCCGGCGTCAAGCTGCCTTGGGGAACCATCGGCTCCGACTCGAACACATCGACCGCGCCGAAGAACACGATCTCGATGCGGCCCTGCAGTTGCCGCGCCACCTCGAAAGCCAGGTCGCCGCCCAGCGACCAGCCCAGCAAGGCGCACCGGCCGCCGGTGGCAGTCTTGACGATGAAATCCGCATACTCGGCCGCGAGCTCGCGAATGGCAAAACCGCGCCAGCGCTTGCGCGTGTAGACATGGCTCACAAAGGCATACACCGGCCGGTCGCCCTGCACTGCGCGCGCGAGCGGCTGGAACTCGCGCGAGTTGACGATGAGACCGGGCAGGCAGAAGAGCGGCACGCCCGCACCGCCGGCATGCAGGCACACGGCGTCGTTCGCGCTCTCGGCCCGCTGGTTCACGCGCGCGGCCAACTCACGCAGGCTTGCGGCCTGCATCACATCGGCCAGGCCCAGGTGGCTGCCGCCGGGCAGCTGCTTGCGAATGCGCGCGATGAGCTTGAGGCTCAGGAGCGAATCGCCGCCCAGCTCGAAGAAGTTGTCGCCGCGCCCCACGTGCGCAACGCCCAGCACCTCGCGCCAGATGGCAGCCAGCGCCTCTTCGGCATCGCCTTGCGGCGCTTCAAACGCAAGCTCGCTGGCGAACACAGGCTCCGGCAGCGCCTTGCGCTCCACCTTGCCATTGGCACTCAGCGGCAAGGCATCGAGCACGACGATCAGCCGCGGCACCATGTAGTCGGGCAGCACCCGGCCCAGGCGCTCCTTGAGCACCGCGGTGTCGATGGTCTGCCCGGCTTGCATGGCATGCACCGAGACATAGCCCACCAGCCGCGCACCGCCCGGCCCCTCCCTGGCCACCACCACTGCCTCGCGCACCTCGGGCTGCGCCAGCAGCTGCGCCTCGATCTCCCCCAGCTCGATGCGCAGCCCCCGGATCTTCACCTGGTGGTCGATGCGCCCCAGGTACTCGATCTGCCCCTCGGCGTTCCAGCGCACCAGGTCGCCCGTGCGGTAGAGCCGCCCCCCGCCTTCGCTATCGAATGGATCGGCCACGAAGCGCTCCGCACTCAGGCCGGGCCGCTTCAGGTAACCCCGCGCCAGGCTCACGCCGCCCAGGTACAGCTCGCCGGCCACCCCGCGCGGCACCAGGTTGAGCTCGGCATCGAGCACATAGGCCTGGGTGTCGGTGATCGGCCGGCCGATGGGCACGAGGCTCTGGCCACTGTCATCGGGATACAGCCTGCAGGTCCAGCGCGTGACGTGGATGGTGGTCTCGGTGGGGCCGTACAGGTTCTGCAGCGTGGCGCCACTGAGGCGCTGCAGGGTCTCCTTCTGGGTCTCGGCGGGCATGGCCTCTCCGCCGCAGATGATGTGCTTCAGGCGGGTGCTGGCCTCGATGCCTTCGTGCGCCAGGAAGGCCTGCAGCATGGAGGGCACGAAGTTCAGGGTGGTGACGTGGTGGCGCTGGATGAGCGCAACCAGCCGGGCCGGATCTCGCTGGTCGCCGGGTTGGGCCACCACGAGGCGGGCGCCGGCGGTCAGGGGCCAAAACAGCTCCCACACCGACACGTCGAAGCCGAAGGGAGCCTTGTGCAGCACGGTGTCTTCGCGGGTAAGGCCGTAGGTGCGCTGCATCCAGGCCATGCAGCTGTGCAGGGCGTGGTGGCGGATGGCGGCGCCCTTGGGCTTGCCGGTGGAGCCGGAGGTGTAGATGACGTAGGCGAGGTGCTCGCCGTGCAGGGCGACCTGCGGATCCGCCTCTGACTCGCCGCTGAAGTCGAGGCTGTCGATCTCGAGGGTCGTCAGGCTGCTGCGGTCGTCGAGACAGCCGCGCGTGGCGCGGTGCGCCAGCAGCAGCTCGATGCCGCTGTCCCGCACCATGTAGGCCAGGCGCTCGGCGGGGTAATCGGGGTCCAGCGGCAGGTAGGCGCCGCCGGCCTTGAGCACGCCCAGGATGGCGACGACCATCTCGACGGAGCGTTCCATGGCGATGCCCACGAGCACCTCGGGGCCGACGCCCAGGGCGATGAGGCGGTGCGCGAGGCGGTTGGCACGGCGGTTCAGTTCAGAGAAGCTCAACGACTCGTCGGCGAAGAGCACCGCCGTGGCATCGGGCTGGTGGCGGGCGTGGCGCTCGATCATGCGGTGCACGGGCTCGGAAGCCGGCTCGCGGTGGGGGTTCACGCTCCAGGCGGTGAGCTGGGCCTGCTCGGGGGCGCCGAGCAGGGCGATGTCACCCACCGAACGCCCTTCGTCATCAGCCAGCGCACCGAGCATCGCGACATAGTGCGCGGTCATGCGTTCGATGGTGCCGGGCTCGAACAACTCCGACGCATAGATGAAGCTCGCATGCAAGCGCCCATCGGCATCTTCGCTGGTGTTCAGCACCAGTTCGAACTGCGCCACCGGTGCGGCCAGCGCATAGTCTTCGAGCGCCAGGCCAGGCAACTGTTTCAGCGTGCGGGAGTCGGTCCGGTCGTGGCTGAACATCACCTGGAACAGCGGGTTCACGCTCAGGCTGCGCTCGGGCTGCAGCGCGTCCACCAGCTGTTCGAAAGGCAAGTCTTGATGCGCCTGCGCGCCGATGGCGGCTTCCTTCGCCTGCGCGAGCACCTTCGCCAGGCTCATGCGGCCTTCGACCGTGCTGCGCATGACCTGCGTGTTGACGAAGAGCCCGATGATGCCTTCGGTCTCCGCGCGATGGCGGTTGGCCACCGACACGCCCACGCGAATGTCCTGCTGCCCGCTGTAGCGGTGCAACAGCGCCTGAAAAGCCGCCAGCAACACCATGAAGAGCGTCGCCCCGCCGGTGCGCGCGCGCTTGTGCAGCGCCTGCACCAGCTCCGGCGCAAGATCGACGCCGTGCCTGGCCGCGGTGTAGTGGCCGTTCGGCCTGCGGCTGTGGTCCGCCTGCAGCTGCAGCACCGGATTGCCGGTGCCCAGGCGCTCGGTCCAGTAGGCAAGCTGCCTGTCTTTTTCACCGGCTTCCAGCCAGTTGCGCTGCCATGCCGCGTAGTCGATGTAGCGGATCGGCAGGGGCGGCAGGTCCACCCGGTCGCCGAGCACCCGCGCACGGTACTGCGCGACGAACTCGCCCACCAGCAGATGCAGCGAGCCGCCGTCGGAAACGATGTGGTGCATTACCAGCACGAGCACGTGCTCTTGCGGTGCAACCCGGATCACCCCCACCCGCATCAGCGGACCCGTTGTGAGGTCGAAAGGCGTCACACTCAGGCGGCGGGCTTCTTCTCGCGCACGCGCCTCCGCATCGCCGGGCCCGTGGGCCACGTCGATCACCGCGATGTCGAGATCCACACGCTCCTGCACAACCTGTTCGCACAACCCCTGCGCATCCGGCCTGAACACCGTGCGAAGCGACGCGTGGCGCTCCAGCAGTGCCGCAAAGCTGTTCTTCAGCGCATCGACGTCGAGCGCCCCATGCAGCTTCAGCGCGCCGGAGATGTGATACGCCGTGCTCTTCGGGTCCAGCTGCCAAAGAAACCACTGGCGCAGTTGCGCATAAGAAAGTTCGGCCTTCGTTCCGGCCGGCAAGGGCACGATGGGCAGCCTGGCAAAGTCCACGCCCTGCTTTTGCAGCAGGCCGAGAAACGCTTTCTGTTTTTCGCGGGGCAGGCGCGCAAAGCGGTCCGCAATGCTGTTCTTGTCGATCTCCATCAATCCTCCAGAAGGTCGAGCATCGCGGCCATCTGCGCGAGGTCTTCCGAGCCCGCGGCCGTGGCTGTGCCGACCTCTTCCTGCACGGCGCCGGCCATTGCGGCCAGCGTCGGGTTTTCGAAATAGCGCTTGAGCGGCAACTGCACCGCAAGCTGCTTCTGCACCTTGGCCTGCACGGCCAACAGGGTCAGCGAGTGGCCTCCCAGTTCGAAGAAGTTGTCGCTCCGGCCCACGCGTTCCACCTCGAGCACTTCGGACCAGATGGCGGCGAGTGCGCTCTCCACCTCTCCCACCGGCGCTGCATAGGCGCCGCCGCCGGCAATCTCCGGATCGGGCAGCGCCTTGCGGTCGACCTTTCCGTTCGAGTTCAGCGGCACGGCGTCGAGCACCATCAGCGCCGCGGGCACCATGTAGTCCGGCAGCTTCTGCAGCAGCCGCTCGCGCAGCATTGCGGCATCCACCGCCTGGCCCGCGAGCGCGGACACATAGGCCACGAGCCGCGTGCCGCCCGCGCCCTCTTTTGCCAGCACCACCGCCTCGCGCACCTCGGGCTGCGCCAGCAACTGCGCCTCGATCTCGCCAAGCTCGATGCGGAAGCCGCGGATCTTCACCTGGTGGTCGATGCGGCCGAGGTAGTCGAGCTGGCCGTCGCCGCGCCAGCGCACCAGGTCGCCGGTGCGGTAAAGCCGCCCGCCCGCAGGGCCGAAGGGCGCGGCCACAAAACGGTCCGCACTGAGCCCCGCGCGATTGAGGTAGCCGCGCGCCAGGCCCGCACCCGAAACATGGAGCTCGCCCGCCACGCCAACGGGCAGCGGGTTGAGGTCACCATCGAGCACCCACATGCCAAGGTCTGGAATGCAGGCGCCCACCGGGCTGCTCTGTTCGTCGAGGTCGGCGCGCACGATCGGCCGGTAGGTCACGTGCACGGTCGTCTCGGTAATGCCGTACATATTGATGAGCTGCGGCTGCCGGTCGCCGAAGCGATCCATCCACGGCCGCAGGCTCTCCGGCTCGAGCGCCTCGCCGCCGAAAATCACGCATCGCAGCGGCAGCCGGTCGCCCGCAGCGAGCGCCGCGCTGTGAATCAATTGCCGGAAAGCAGACGGCGTCTGGTTCAGCACGGTGACTTGCTGCTTGCGCAGCAACGCCACGAAATCGTCGGGCGAGCGGCTGACCCAGAACGGCACCACCACCAGCTTGCCGCCGGTGCACAGCGCACCGAAGATTTCCCACACCGAGAAGTCGAAGGCGTACGAGTGGAAGTTCGTCCACACGTCTTGCGCGCCGAAACCGAACCAGGGCTGCGTCGAGTCCAGCAGCCGCGCCACATTGCGGTGTGTCAGCTGCGTTCCCTTGGGCCGGCCGGTGGAGCCCGAGGTGTAGATCACGTAGATGAGATGGTCCGCATGCACCGGCACGTCGGGCGCATGCGCGGGTGCCGCATCCAGGCTGGCATCGTCGAGCGCCAGCACGCGCACATCGCCCGGCAGCGCAAGCCCGGGCTGCACATGGCTTTGCGTGAGCAGCAGGCGAATGCCGCTGTCCTCGATCATGTAGGCCAGGCGATCGGCGGGGTACTCGGGGTCGAGCGGCACATAGGCGCCGCCGGCCTTCAGGATGCCGAGCAGCCCCACGACCATTTCAATGGAGCGTTCGACCGCGATGCCCACCTTCACCTCGGGCGCCACGCCAAGACCGATGAGCCGGTGCGCGACCTTGTTGGCGCGTGCGTCGAGCTTCGCGTAGCTCAGGCTTTCATCGCCGAAGACCACCGCCGTCGCGTCCGGATGCAAGGCCGCCTGCCGCTCGAACCAGCGGTGCACGGGTTGCGCGACGTCGGCGGCATGCAGGGGCTCCACGGGTCGGGCCGGCGACAGCGCCGCCTTGCCTTCGTCCTGCAGGCCGATGTCGCCCACAAGCGCACCGGGCGATGCCGCGAGCATTCCGATCAGTTGCTCCATGCGGCGCGCCAGGGTCTGCACGAGCGCATCGCCGAACTGGTTGCGCGCGTGGCTGTAGCTCAGCATCAGCGTCTCGCCCTGGTTGACCGAGAGCGTCATCGGGTAGTTCGTCTCTTCCCGGTTCCACACCTCGCCGAAGCGCAGCCTGTCGGGCGCGCCCTGCTTCAGCGCCTGGTCGAGCGGGTAGTTTTCGAACACCACGATGCTGTCGAACAGGTCTTGCCCGCCCTGCCCCGCCCAGCGCTGTATTTCATAGAGCGGCGTGTGCTCGTGCTCCTGCGCGCCGAGGTTGCGCGCCTGCAGTTCGCGCAGCCAGTCGCCCACGCGCTGCGCCGGCTCAAGCGTGGCAATGACCGGCAGCGTGTTGATGAACAGGCCCAGCATCTGCTGCGCGCCGGGCAGCTCCACCGGCCTGCCCGCCACGGTGGCGCCGAAGCTCACGGTGCGCTGCCCGGTATGGCGCGCCAGCAGCAACGCCCATGCGGCCTGCACCAGCGTGTTGAGGGTCACGCGCTCGCGCTTGGCCGCTTCTGCCAGCGCGCGGGTGCGCTGCGCGTCGATCTCGCAGCGATGCATGCCGTGGCCCGTGCGCGCGTCGCGCGGTTTGGGCAGGATGTTGGCCAGCCACGTGGGCCCATCAATGCGCGCCAGTTGCTCGCGCCAATAGCGCTCGTCGCCCATTCCGTCGCGCTTCTGCAGCCAGGCGATGTAGTCCGCATAGCGGCCGCCCGGCGCTGCGAGGGCTTCGCCGGCGTAGTGCCGCAGCATTTCGCCCATCAGCTGCGAGGTACTCCAGCCGTCCAGCAGCAGGTGATGCATGGTCCAGACGAAATGGTGCTTGCCGCCCTGCGTGTGCACCAGCACGAAGCGCATCAGCGGTGGCTGCGCCAGGTCGAAGCCCTGCGCGAGTTGCGCTTGCGCCAGTTCGTCGAGCGCACCGGCGGCGTCGGCGCGGTCTCGCCAGTCATGCTCCGCCATCGGAAGCTCAAGATGCCGCGCGATCCATTGCAAGGCTGGTTCGCCCACAAGGAAGCCGGTTCGCAGCACGTCGTGCCGCTGCAGCACCGCACGCCATGCGGCCTTGAAGCGCGCGACATCGAGCCCGTCGATGTCGACGCGCAGCTGGTTGACGTAGGCGCTGCCGCCGGGTGCGTACAAGGTATGGAACAGCATGCCCGCCTGCATGGGCGAAAGCGGGTACAGGTCCGCCAGGTTGAAAAGCGGCACCGGCAGGGCATCGAGTTGCTGCGCGCCGATGCGGGCGAGCGGAAAGTCCGAGGGCGTGACGCCATGTGCGCCGCTGGTGCAATGCGCTACCAGCGCTTCGAGCTCCTGCTGGAACCGTTGCACCCAGCCTTCGACGGCGCCGCGGTCGTGGCGGGCCTGGCTGTAGCTCACGCGCAGCGCCAGCACGCCTTCGTGCACCTGTCCGTTGACCGTGAACTCGTGCGTCAGCGGTGCGCCGCCGTCCACCGGGGCGCCGCTCGCCTCGTCGGCCAGCAGCCAGTGCGTGCGCTCATCGGAGCCGGCGTCGAACTGGCCCAGGTAGTTGAACACCACCTGAGCACTGGGCAGCGCCCGCAGCGCCTGTTGTTGCGCAGGGTCGCCAAGGTACTTGAGCACGCCGTGGCCGATGCCCTTGTCGGGAATGGCGCGCAGGCTTTCCTTCACGCGCTTGATGGCAGCGCCGGGTTCACCCAGCGGATCGAGCGCAACCGGAAACAGCGTGGTGAACCAGCCGACGGTGCGAGACAGGTCGATGTGGCCGAACAGGTCTTCGCGGCCATGGCCTTCAAGATCGACCAGCACCTTGTCATGGCCTGCCCATGCGCACAGCGCACGGCCGAGCGCTGTCAGCAGCAGGTCATTGGCCTGGGTGCGGTAGGCCGCGGGCGCGTCCTTCAGCAGCGTCTGCGTCGTCGCCGTGTCCAGCCGCACTTCGAGGGTCTGCTGGTCGGCTGCGGTGTTCGATCCATAGGGATGAGCGCACGGCAGGTTGGCGTGGGCATCCACCAGTGCCGCCCAATGGCCGATTCCGTCGGCGTGGCTTGCGGCGTAGCCCTGCAATGCGGTCGTCCAGTCTTTGTAGCTGCTGCTCTTGGCGGGCAGCGCAACGGCTTGGCCCGCGAGGCTTTGGCGATACGCATCCTGCAGGTCTTCCAGAAGGATGCGCCACGACACGCCGTCGACCACCATGTGGTGAATGGCGAGCAGCAGACGCAATTCGCCGTCCGGCAACTCGACGGCGAGCGCGCGCAGCAGGGGACCGCGCGCCAGGTCGAGGCTGCGCTGCGCTTCGTCGCAGAGCGCTTCGAGCTGCCCCGCATCGCGTGCCTTGCGCACCCACAGCAGTTCGGCGAGTTCGTTTTCGGACATTGCCGCGTAGTGCTGGTGCCATGCGCCTTCGGCGTCCTGGCTGTAGCGCAGGCTCAGGCTGTCGTGGTGCCGCACCACGGCCAGCAATGCCTGCCGGAATGCGGCCACCTGCAAGGGCTCGCGGCACTTCAGCAGCACGGCCTGGTTCCAGTGGTTGCGCACCGGCATCTGCATCTCGAAGAACGCGTGCTGGAATGGCAGCAGGGGCGCCTCGCCTGCCGCATCGCCGGCAGCCGTGCGCTTTGCATCGCCAACGGGTTCGGCCGCGCCTGCAAGCTGCGCCACGGTCTGCCGCTCGAAGATCTGCTTGGGGCTCACCTTCCAGCCCGCAAGGCGCAGCCGCGCCACGATCTGCAGGCTCAGGATGGAGTCGCCGCCCAGCTCGAAGAAGTTGTCGTTGCGGCCCACCCGCTCAAGTCCGAGCACGCCGCACCATACCTTGGCAATCGCCTCTTCAGCCTCGCCGAGCGGCGCCTCATAGGCGTTGTCGTCCTGCAGGAGTTCGGGTTCAGGCAGGGCCTGGCGATCGACCTTGCCGGCGGGGCCGATCGGCAGCGCATCGACCACCACGATGGCCGAAGGCACCATGTAGTCCGGCAATGCGCGCGCGAGCTGCTCCTTCAATGCCGCCGCGCCTATGGACTGCCCGGCCTTCAGCGACACATAGGCCGCCAGCCGCGCGCCGGCCGGGCCGCTGCGCGCGACGACCACGGCCTCGCGCACCTCGGGCCGGGCCAGCAGTTGCGCCTCGATCTCGCCAAGCTCGATGCGGAAACCTCGCACCTTCACCTGGTGGTCGATGCGGCCCAGGTACTCGAGCTGGCCGTCGTCGCGCCAGCGCACCCAGTCGCCGGTGCGGTACAGGCGCCCGCCCTTCGCGTCGAAGGGGTCGGCCACGAAGCGCTCCGCGGTGAGTGCGGCGCGGTGCAGATAGCCGCGCGCAAGCCCCTCACCGCCAAGGTACAGCTCGCCGGCAACATTGCGCGGCACCAGGTTGAGGTCTGCATCGAGCACGCGCGCGCTGCGGTCGCCCACGGGCCGGCCGATGGGCGCATAGCCCTCTTCGAAGCTCGCTGCGCCATCGACCTTCCACAGCATCGGCGTGACGACCGCTTCGGTAGGCCCGTAGCCGTTGATCAGCAGTTCGGGCTTCAGGTGCCGGCGCACGGCATCGAAGCCTTCGCGCGACATGGCCTCGCCGCCGAAGGAATACAGCTGCACCGGCGGGCAACGGCCGGTGTCGCGCGCCCAGTCGGCCAGCTGCCGCAGGTAGGCGGGCGGAAAGCCCGCGTTGGTAACGCCGTGGCGCTGCATCGCGTCCAGCGTCTGCTCGGCGGTCCAAAGCGAAGCGTCGCGCAACAGCAGCGAGGCGCCGCAGCACAGGGCCGTGAAGAGGCGCTCATGCGCGCCGTCGAAGGAGAACGACAGAAAGTGCAGTTCGCGGGAGTGCGGCCCCATTTCGTACAGCACAGCCGTTTCAACGCAATGGGCGGCAAAGGGGCCATGCGAAACCATCACGCCCTTGGGCATGCCGGTCGAACCCGAGGTGTAG
The DNA here is from genome assembly GCF_037204085.1 of Variovorax sp. CCNWLW235. Lineage (NCBI taxonomy): Bacteria > Pseudomonadati > Pseudomonadota > Betaproteobacteria > Burkholderiales > Comamonadaceae > Variovorax > Variovorax sp. CCNWLW235. The sequence goes on from NZ_JBBCBW010000007.1 coordinate 89,182, forward strand.
ATGATGTAGGCGAGATTGCCGGCATGCACCGCAACGGCGGGCGAATGCGCGGGCTCGGCTTCGAGGTCGAGCGTGTCGAGCTGCAGAACGCGCACATGCTCGCCGGACGGAATCCGTGCCCTCACATGGCTTTGCGTCACGAGCAGGTCGATGCCGCTGTCGGCGACCATGTAGGCCAGCCGGTCCGCGGGGTACTCCGGGTCCAGCGGCACGTAGGCACCGCCGGCTTTCAGGATGCCGAGCAGGCCGATCACCATGTCGAACGAACGCTCCACGGCAATGCCGACGCGCGTGTCGGGCTTCACGCCCAACCCAATGAGCCGGTGGGCCAGGCGATTGGCGCGGCGGTCGAGCTCACCGTAGCTCAATGCTTCGTCGCCGAACAGCAGCGCCGCGGCATCGGGGCGCTCATGCGCCCACCGCTCCATGAGCCGGTGCACCGGCTCGCTGCCCTGGCCTGCGGGTGCGTTGACGCCCCATTGCGCAAGCCGCTCTTTCTCCGCTGGCGCGAGCAGGTCGATGTCGCCGACCGCCTGGCCGGGGTTGGCGGCCAGCGCGCCGAGCACGGCCAGGTAGTGCCCCGCCATGTGGGCCACGGCCTGTGCATCGAACAGCTCCTGCGCGTAATGGAAGCTGGCCTGCGCTCGGCCTTGGGCGTCTTCGATGACGCTCAGCGTGAGTTCGAACTGCGCAGCCTGGCCGCCCAGTTCATGGTCTTGCAGGCTAAGCCCCGGCAGGTTTTCGAGTGCGCGAAGGTCGCGCCGTTGGTGGCTGAACATCACCTGGAATAGCGGCGCGGTTCCCAGGCTTCGCTCAGGCTGCAGGGCTTCCACCAACTGTTCGAAAGGCAGGTCCTGGTGCGACTGGGCACCGAGCGCTGCATTGCGCGTGGCTTCCAATGCCTGCAGCAGGCTCGTGCGGCTGGTCAGCACATTGCGCAGCACCTGCGTGTTGACGAAGAAGCCGATCACCTTTTCAGCCTCCACCCGGTGGCGGTTGGCAATGGGCACGCCAATGCGAATGTCTTGCTGCCCGGTGTAGCGGTGCAACAGCGCCTGCAGCCCCGTGAGCAGCACCATGAAGAGCGTTGCACCCTGCGCCTGTGCGCGCTTGTGCAGCGCGTCGGCCAGTTGCTGCGGCAACGCCACGTCATGGCGCGCCGCGCGGTACCGGCCGTCGCTGCGCCGCGGGTGGTCCGTTGGCAGCTGCAGCACCGGGTGCTCGGTGCCGAGATGCGCCTTCCAGTAATCGAGTTGCCGCTCTTTCTCTCCGGCCTCCAGCCAGTGGCGCTGCCATACGGCGTAGTCGGCATACTGGATTGGCAACGCCGGCAATCGCGCCGGCTGCCCGTTGGCGCGCGCACGGTAGTGAGCCGCAAACTCGTCCACGAGAATCTTGAGCGACCAGCCATCGGACACGATGTGATGCATCACGACGACGAGCAAGTGCTCCTCGTCATGAAGGCGAATCAACGCCACGCGAAGCAGCTGGTCGGCGGTCAGGTCGAAGGGAGTTTCGGCGATGCGCCGCGCTTCTTCGTCCGCCCTCGCATCGCGCTCGCCGGCCGGGAGCAAAGCCAGGTCGATCAGCGGAATGTCCAGCCCCGCACGCTGCTGCACCACCTGCTCGACAAGGCCTTCGGCATTCGCGCGGAACACCGTGCGCAGCGCTTCATGCCGCTCGATCAGGGCATCGAAGCTCGCCTGCAGCGCGTCCCGGTCGAGCGTGCCCTGGAGCCGCAGCGCGCCCGAGATATGGTAGGCCGAGCTGCCCGGCTCCAATTGCCAGAGAAACCATTGGCGCATCTGCGCATACGAGGGCGCGCAGGCAACGCGCGCTGCCTCGTCGCGCTGGAGAATCGGAAACTGCCCGATGGTCAGCCCCTCGGCGCGGATCTTCTGGTACACCGCCCGGCGCTGCGCCGGGTTGAGACGCGAAAAGCGCTTGCCGATCTGGTCGTGCGTGGCCGTGATGTCCATCAAGCGATCTCCAGGCTGTCCATGAAGGCGTCGATGTCCGAAAGAGACTGGGCCACGGGTTTCCTTTCGCCGGCATCGGCAATGAGCGCAGCCATGTCCATGAGAACCGGCTGCCTGAAAATATCGGAGACCGTGAGGTCCGCATGCATGGCGCCCTGCACCCGGGCGACCACCTGCACGGACATGAGCGAATGCCCGCCGAGTTCGAAGAAGTTGTCGTGGCGGCCCACGCGCTGCACGCCGAGCACCTCGGCCCATATGGCTGCGAGCGCTTCTTCCCTGCCGCCCTGCGGCGGCTCGTAGGCCCGTGCGCTCGCGCGCTCGGGTTCGGGCAGCGCCTTGCGGTCGACCTTGCCGTTGGCGTTCAGCGGCAGTGTTTCCAGCACCATTAAGAGCGCCGGCACCATGTAGTCGGGCAACGCGCGGCCGAGTTGTTCGCGCAGGCGCGTCGCATCGATGGCGTGCTCCGCCTGCGCCGACACATAGGCCACGAGCCGCGCGCCGCCCGTGCCTTGGGTTGCCACGACGACGGCCTCGCGCACCTCGGGTTGGGCAAGCAGTTGCGCTTCGATCTCGCCCAGTTCGATGCGGAATCCGCGGATCTTCACTTGGTGATCGATGCGGCCCAGGTAGTCGAGCTGGCCCTCGCTGCTCCAGCGGACCAGGTCGCCGGTGCGGTAGAGCCTTGCACCGCCTTCGCTGTCGAAAGGGTCGGCCACGAAGCGCTCGGAAGTGAGCGCGGCACGGCGCACGTAGCCGCGCCCAAGCCCGGCGCCGCCCAGGTAAAGCTCACCCGCGGCGCCTGGTGGCACCAGGTTCATTTCGGCATCGAGCACATAGGTTTGCGTGTCGTCGATCGGCCGGCCGATCGGCACCTGGTTGCGCCCGTCGTCGCGGCAGCTCCAGTGCGTCACGTCGATGGCGGCCTCGGTGGGGCCGTACAGGTTGTAGAGCGCCGCTTGCGGCAATCGCCTGAAGACTTCGTTCTGCGCTTCTGCGGCCAAGGCCTCGCCGCTGCAGACGATGCGCCGCAGGCTGGTGCAAGCCTCCACGCCCTGGTGGGCAAGAAAGGCCTGCAGCATCGATGGCACGAAGTGCAGCGTGGTCACCCCATGCGCGCGAATCAGCTGCATGAGCCGCGCCGGTTCGCGGTGATCGCCGGGGTTGGCTACGGCCAGCCTGGCGCCGAACATCAGCGGCCAGAAGAATTCCCACACCGACACGTCGAAGCTGAACGGCGTTTTCTGCAGCACGGTGTCCGCTTCGCCCAGCGCATAGGCCTGCTGCATCCACACCAGCCGGTTGTAGAGCGAGCCATGGCGGTTGGCCGCACCCTTTGGCTTGCCGGTCGAACCCGAGGTGTAGATCACATACGCCAGGTTGTCGCTGTCGAGCGCCACCGCCGGGTCGGCTTGCGGGTAGCCGCCAAGATCCAGCGTGTCGAGCACGAGCTTGGGTACGCCGGCCGGCAATTGCAGCCGCTCTTTCAGGCGCTCTTGCGTCAGTACCAGCGCAAGGCCACTGTCTTGGGCCATGTAGGCAATGCGATCCGCGGGGTACTCCGGGTCGAGCGGCACATAGGCGCCGCCCGCCTTGAGGATTGCGAGCAGGCCGACCACCAGCTCGATGCTGCGCTCCAGCGCCACTCCGACCTTTACCTCAGGGCGAACGCCCTCTTGCATCAGCCGGTGTGCCAGTTGGTTGGCCCGGCGGTTCAATTCGCCGTAGCTCAGAACTTCATCGTTGAAAACCAGGGCAACGGCATCGGGAATTTCTGCCGCCTGTTGCTCGATGATGCGATGCACCGTTTGCGCTTCGCCGCGGCGATGCGTGTTGACGCCCCACTGCGCGAGTTGGGCGCGATCTGCGTCGGAGAGCAGCTCCAGCTCGCCAAGCTTCGCTGCCGGCAGCTTTACCAGCGCTTCGAGCACGCGCTGGTAATGGCCCGCCATGCGCGCGATGGTGCCCGGCTCGAACAGTTCGGCCGCATAGCGAAAGTTGGCCCGAATGCCGCCGTCTTCGCGCTCGATGGTTTCCAGCGTCAACTCGAAGGGGGCGGCGCGCTGCTCCAGGTCGATGCGCCGCACGCTCAGGTCGGGCCAGCCCCGCAGCGGCTGGTCCCCTTGCCCCAGGTGGTTGAACATCACCTGAAACAGCGACGCGGCGCCGTTCCCATGCTCCGCGCGCAGGGCCTGCACCAGGCGTTCGAATGGCAGGTCCTGGTGGGCTTGCGCTTCGATCGAAGTGTCGCGAACCTGCGCCAGGAGATCCGCCAGGCTGGTTTGCGCGGCAAGGCGCGCATCGAGCACCAGTGTGTTGATGAAGACGCCGATGACGCCCGCCGTCTCCGGCCGGCCGCGGCCCGAGGCGGGCACGCCGACGCGAATTTCGTTCTGGCCCGTGTAGCGGAACAGCAGCGCATGAAAGGCCGTGAGCAGCACCATGAACAAGGTACCGCCCTGCGCACGTGAAAGCTGCCTGAGCCCCTCTGCGAGGCCGGCCGGTATGTCGAGCGAATGCTGCGCGGCGCTGTAGCGGGCTTCGGCGGAACGCGGCCGGTCGGTGGTCAGCGCCAGCACCGGCTGGCCCGCGCCGAGGCGCTTGCGCCAGTAGGCGAGCTGCCGTTCGCCCTCGCCTTCTTCGAGCCACTTGCGCTGCCACAGTGTGAAGTCGACATAGCCGATCTCGGGCTGGGCTCGGGTGTCCGGCAGGCCCTGCATTCGCAAGGCGTATGCCTGCGCAAGGTCGTCCAGCATGAGCTGGACGGACCATGCATCGGAAATGATGTGATGCATCATGAGCAGCAGCTGGTGCTCGCCCTCCGCCATCTTCAGCAAAGCGCAACGCAGCAAGGGGCCGGCCGTCAGGTCGAAAGGCGTGCGGCAGACCCGGGCCACCGCTTCGTCGTAGCGGAATTCGCGCTCGGCCGCATCGAGCACACTGAGATCGGCGAAAGGAATGTCGATGCAAACGTGTTCCAGAATGCGCTGCTCCGGCAGGCCTTCAGGGCCGGAAGCGAACACGGTTCGCAATGCGTCGTGGCGTTCGGCGAGCGACTGCATTGCAGCCTGCAGCGCCGCAACATCGAGCGGGCCTGAAAAACCAAGCCCGCCGCCGACGTGGTACGCCGTGTTGGCGGGGTTCAGCTGCCATAGGAACCATTGGCCCTGCTGCGCGAAGGAAACGGAGGCGGGGCCGGCGTTATGGCCGCGCACGATGCTCTCGCGCGCGGGTGCCGCATTGCCGCCCTGCTTCACCCGGCTTTGCAGCAGTCTCAGCTGCTCGGGCGACAGGCGCGCGCGACGTTCGGAAAGGTGAGATGTCTCGCTCATGATGAAAAACTTGCGGTGATGCGGTCTATTGCCGGTTGTGGGTCTGCGGTGGCCTCGGCCTCGCGCTCGATCTCTTCGATCAGCCGCAGCTCGATCAACGCGGCCAACTCGGCCACGGTCGGCGCCTTGAAGAAATCGGCAGGCTGCAGCTCGACGCCATAGGCCTTGCGCACGCGGGACAGCAGGCGAATGGCCAGCAGCGAATCGCCGCCGAGTTCGAACAGGTTGTCGTGCGCGCCCACGGGCGAGATGCCAAGTGCCTCGGTCCACAGCGCAGCCAGGCCTTCTTCCAGTTCGCCTTCAGGCGCGGCATACGCGGTGGGCAGCGCGGGGCGTGAATGGCTGGCACGGGCTTCGCCCACCGATACCACCGATGGGGCGCCCGCTGCATCCTGAGCCTCCACCGCATCCAGCAGATTGCCCAACGGACGAAGGCGCGGCGCGAGAGCCGAAACGGACACCACCGTCTGCGGCAGGTCGGGGCCGTTGACGATGCGTTCGAAGGCGAGCACGCCGGTGCGCTCGTCCAGGCCGACGCCTTCCGGCAGGTCCATGTCGGCCGCTGAGCCCACATCGCGCCACGCATCCCAGTTGACCGAGAACACCGGCAGCGCCGATGTGCGGCGATGCGCTGCCGCGAGTGCATCGAGATAGGCATTGGCAGCCGCATAGTCGCTGCGGCCCAGCCCGCCGGCGAGCGTCGCAATGGAAGAACAGAAGAGCACGAAGTCCAGCGGCTCTTCGCGCAGGGCGGCAAGCAGCTCGCGCGTGCCCGCCACCTTGGGGGCGAACGCCGCTTCCACCTGGGCGCGGGTGCGCTGGGCGATCATGCCGAGCCCCGGGTCCATCACCGCGTGAACCACTCCGTTGACGGCGCCGAAGCGCGCATGCGCCGCCGCGAGGGCATCGCGCAGTTGCTCGGCGTCTGTCACGTCCGCCGCGACCGTCAACACCTGCGCGCCGGTGGTTTCGAGTTCGATCAGCTGCCGCAGCTTGCGCCGCAGTGCAGCGGGCTCACTGGACGACACGGCAATGCGCTCCCAGTCGCCGCGCGCGGGCAGCGGCGTGCGGCCGAGCAGCACGAGGCGTGCCTTCCATGCGCGGCTCAGGTGCCGTGCGAGCGCAAGGCCTACACCGCCCATGCCGCCGGTGATGAGGTACACACCGCCTTCGCGCAGGCGCGGCGTGGCGGCCTGCTTGGGCAACGGCTCGTAGCTCTTGAGCCAACGGTGCGGCCCGCGATAGGCCACCACGAAATCGTCTTTCGCAGACACCGCCTCGTCGGCGACGCGACGCGCCACATCGCTTTCGGCAGCGCTTTCCGGCGCAGGCAGCACCACGTCGATCACGCGGCAGGAGACCGACGGATATTCCTGGCCCACGACCTTGGCTATGCCCAGCAGGGTTGCTTTCGCGGGCACCAGCGCCTCGGTGCCGGAGACGTCCTCCAGGCCATCGGTCACGATGGTCAGCACCGTTGGAGCACGGCCCGGCAAGCCCAGGGCGTCAAGTGCATGCACGAGTGCGAGCAGGCTGAAGTAGCCGGCTTCCAAAGCGTCCGCATGCGGCGGCGCGGGCCGGCCGCCGTCAAGGCTCCACAGGTGATGGATGTGCCGCACCGGGCCTGCCTCGGCCTCCACTTCGCGCAGCAGCGCTTCATGGTCGGCGCGCACGTTTTGCCGCAGGGTGTATTGCCGCGGCGCGGTGCGCGCGAAGCACGGGCCTCGCAATGCCAGCACCACCTGTTCGCCGCGCTCGCGCAGTGTGCGTGCGAACCGGTCGGTGAAGCTGTCGGCATCGCCCAGGATGAGCGTGCTGCCTGTTCGCTCAGCAAGTTTTTCGGAGGGCGCTGGCGGCGTGCTTCGCTGCCAGTGGGGTGCATAAAGAATCTCGGCGTCTGCGTTTGGCGAAGAAGGCGGTGCAGCCTTGCCCGGCTCCATCCAGTAGCGCTGGCGCTGGAAGGCATAGGTCGGCAGAGGCAGGCGGCGGCGTTGGCCGCCCTCCTGGTTCGCAGCCCAGTCGATGTCGACGCCGGCCCTCCACAGGCCCGCAACCGCATTTGCCAATTGCTGGCTGTTGCGCACGGTCTGCTGCGCATGGGCCTGGCTGGCCCAGATGCCCGCGGCCGAGCTGGCGCCCGGATGCTGGCGGGCGAGCCCGGCCAGCGTTTCGCCGGGGCCGACTTCGAGCACGGCGCGTCCGGGCTTGCTGAAGATGTAGCCCAGGCCTTCGGAAAAGCGAACCGTGTTGCGCAGATGCCGGCCCCAGTATGCGGGGCTGGTGGCCTCTTGCGCAGTGATCGGCAGGCCGGTGAGGTTGGAGATGAATGGAATGCGCGGCGCATGGCGCGGCACCGATGCAATCAGCTGCTCCAGCGCGGCGACCGCCGGATCGACGAGCCGCGAATGGAACGCCACGGCAACATGCAGGCGGCGCGCCGAATGCTGGCGCGCGCGCAGTTCTTCTTCAGCGCGCGCAATGGATTCAGGCGTGCCGGCCAGCACGCAGAGCTGTTCTCCGTTCACCGCCGCAAGGTCGCACCCCATCTCGAGGAAAGGCGCGAGTTCGGATTCGGCCAGCGGCACCGAGAGCATGGCACCGGCCGGCAGCACCTGCACAAGGCGCGCACGCTGCGCGACGATGCGCAGCGCATCTTCCAGCGAGAACACGCCGGCCACGCAAGCTGCGACGTATTCGCCAAGGCTGTGCCCCATCATCAGCGCGGGCTTCACGCCGCGGTGCAGCCACCATTGCGCCAGTGCATATTCGACGGCAAAAAGCGCTGGCTGCGCGACCTCGATGTGGAACAGGCGATCGTTAGCCGATGCTTCTTCATCCGCTGCCGGAAAAAGCAGCGGCTGCAGGTCGATGCCGCTCTGCGTGCGCAGCAAGTCGATGCAGCGATCGAGTGCCGCGCGGAACACGGCGCTTTCGCTGTGGAGCGCAGCGCCCATGAAGGCATGCTGGCTGCCGCTGCCCGGAAAGAGAAACACCACCTCGGGCGCGGAGGCCGGTGCCTTGCGGAAGGTGGCGCCTGGCGAAGACAGCATTTGCGCGGCCATCTGCGTATCGCTTGCGACCACGGCGCTGCGCCATGCGAAGGTGCGGCGCCCGGTTTGCAAGGTGTGCGCCACGTCGTGCAAGGCCAGTGCGGGCTGTGCCTGCAGGTGCGCCGCAAGTTGCGTTCGGCCTTGCGCCAACGCCGTTTCATTTTTTGCCGACAGGGGCAGGACCTGCCAGGCCGGCGCCCTTGCCGCATTCGCTGCGACGGCCGGCGCTTCTTCGAGCACCACGTGCACGTTGGTGCCGCCGATGCCGAAGGAGCTCACGCCCGCACGGCGCGGCACGCGGCCCTCGGCCCAGGCGCGCGCTTCGGTGTTCACGTAGAACGGGCTAGCCGCGAAATCGATCTGCGGATTGGGCTGTTCGAAATTGAGGCTTGGCGGCAGCACGCGGTGCTTGAGCGCCATCGTCGCCTTGATGAGCCCTGCCACGCCGGCGGCCGCGTCGAGGTGGCCGATGTTGGTCTTTACCGAGCCTATGGCGCAGAAGCCGCGCCGCTCGGTATCGGCGCGAAACGCCTGGGTGAGTGCGGCCATCTCGATCGGGTCGCCCAGCGTGGTGCCGGTGCCGTGCGCTTCCACATAGCCGATGGTGTCTGCCGCCACGCCGGCGATGAGCTGGGCCGCGCGAATGACTTCGGCCTGCCCGTCCACGCTGGGTGCTGTAAAGCCCACTTTGCCGGCACCGTCGTTGTTGGCGGCCGAGCCCTTGATCACCGCATGGATGGTGTCGCCGTCGCGAAGCGCATCGTCCAGCCGCTTGAGCACCACCACGCCCGCGCCGCTACCGATGAGCGTGCCCGCGGCCTTTGCATCGAAAGCGCGGCAGTGGCCGTCGGGCGAAAGGATGGCGCCGGACTGATAGCGGTAGCCGCCTTCCTGCAGCAGGTTGAGCCACACGCCGCCGGCCAGGGCCATGTCGCAATCGTGGCCCAACAGGGCCTGGCACGCGGTGTGTACTGCGACGAGCGATGTCGAGCAGGCGGTCTGCACGGTAACCGCGGGGCCGCGCAGGTCGAGCTTGTAGGCCACGCGCGTGCAGAGCGAACCGCCGGAGTTGCCGTTCATCAGCCCCAGCAGGTCAGCAATGCCGCTCTCCGCGCCAAGGCCGAACGACGGAAGCAGGTTGCGGATGAGGTACAGGTTGGTGCCCTCGCCCGCATACACGCCGACCTTGCCGGGCCAGCGCGCGGTGTCGCAGCCTGCGTGCTCGAGCGACGCCCAGGCGCACTCCAGGAAGACGCGCTGCTGCGGATCGAGAGTCTCGGCTTCGCGCGGCGTGTAGCCGAAGAAGCCGGCGTCGAACTGGTCGAAGCCCTCGAACTTGACGCCGGCCTTCACGTACTCGGGGTCGTCCAGCAGGGTCTGCGGCACGCCGCGCGCACGCAGTTCGTCGTCCGTGAAGCGGGACACCGACTCGACACCGCCCTGCACGTTGCGCCAGAAAGCATCCACATCGTCGGCGCCCGGAAAGCGACCGGCCATGCCGACGATGGCGATCTCGATGCCTGTAGCTTCGGAGAGTTCCTGGGAGGTAGCGCTGAAGTTGGACATCAATTGACTCTCTCTGCCGCCTTGCGGCGTTGAAGCATGGCGGCGCGCTGGCGCAGCGCCCGGTCGTCGCCAGCTGCGGCAGCGGCCGCGGACGACGCGGCGCCGGCCGGTGCCTGCTCGATCCAACGGGCGAGCGATTCGATGGTGGGGTACTTGAAAAGGTTGACAACCGGAATCGCAATCTGCAGCCGGTCTTCCAGCAGGCGATGCGCGCGAATCAACAGCAGCGAATGGCCGCCGAGATCGAAGAAGTTGTCGTGCTGCCCGACCTGCCCGACCTTCAGCACCTCGGACCAGACGCCGGCCAAGGTCTGCGCCACGTGGCCTTGCGGTGCTTCATAGGCCAGCTCGCTGGCGAACACAGGCTCCGGCAGCGCCTTGCGATCGACCTTACCGTTGGCGTTGAGCGGCAGGCTATCGAGCACGGCGAAGGCACGCGGGACCATGTAGTCGGGTAGCACCTGTGCAAGGCGCTCCTTGAGCGCGGCGGTGTCGATGATGTGATCCGCATGCGCCGCGAGGTAAGCCACGAGGCGTACGCCGGCCGGGCCGTCCTTCGCCACGACCACGGCTTCGCGCACGGCAGGCTGCGCGAGAAGCTGTGCCTCGATCTCGCCGAGTTCGATGCGCAAGCCGCGGATCTTCACCTGATGGTCGATGCGGCCGAGGTACTCCAGCTGCCCTTCGGCGTTCCATCGCACGAGATCGCCGGTGCGGTAGAGCCTTCCGCCGCCTTCGCTGTCGAAGGGATCGGCCACGAAGCGCTCCGCACTCAGGCCGGCCCGCTTCAGGTAGCCCCGGGCCAGGCTGATGCCGCCCAGGTACAGCTCGCCTGCAACGCCCTGCGGCACGAGGTTCAGGTCAGTATCCAGCACATGGGTGCTGGTGTGGCTGATCGGCCGGCCGATGGGCACCTGGCTTTGGTCGTCATTGCGGCAGGCCCAGTGGGTGACGTGGATGGTGGTTTCGGTGGGGCCGTAGAGGTTTTGCAGGCCCGCGCCGTGCAAGCGCTCAAGCGTTTCCTTCTGCGTTTCGGCCGGCATTGCCTCGCCGCCGCAAATAATGTGGCGCAGGCGCGTGCTGGCTTCAATGCCCGGGTGCGCAAGAAAGGCCTGCAGCATCGAAGGCACGAAGTTGAGCGTAGTGACCTGGTGGCGCTGGATCAGTTCGACCAGTCGGGACGGGTCCCGGTGGTCGCCGGGGTTGGCCACCACGAGCCGCGCCCCTGAGGTCATCGGCCAGAACAGCTCCCACACCGACACGTCGAAACCGAACGGCGCCTTGTGCAGCACGGTGTCATCGCGCGTCAGGCGGTAGATGTTCTGCATCCACACCATGCAGCTGTGCAGCGCGCCGTGGCGTATGGCCGCACCCTTGGGCTTGCCGGTGGAGCCCGAGGTGTAGATGACGTAGGCAAGGTTCTCGATGTGCAGGGCAACGTGCGGATCGCTGTCGGGCTCGCCGTCGAGGTTGGCAGCGTCGACTTCCAGCACGGTCAATGCGCGACGGTCGGCCACGCAATCGGCAAGGCTGCACTGCGTGAGCAGCAGCCCGATGCCGCTGTCCTGCACCATGTAGGCCAGGCGTTCCGCCGGGTATTCCGGATCGAGCGGCACATAGGCGCCGCCGGCCTTGAGCACGCCGAGGATCGCCACCACCATCTCGACGGAACGCTCCATCGCGATGCCCACCAACACTTCGGGCTTGACGCCGAGCGTGATCAACCGATGCGCAAGGCGGTTGGCCCGGCGGTTCAGTTCAGCGAAGTTCAGCGACTCGTCGGCGAAGAGCACTGCGGTGGCATCGGGCTGCGTTCGCGCCTGTCGCTCGATCATGCGGTGCACGGGCTCGGGTTGCGGCTCGCGGTGCGTGTTCACACCCCACTGCGCCAACCGCACCTGCTCGGGAGCACCGAGCAGTTCGATGTCGCCTACCGGCTGATCGGGCTTGTCGGCCATTGCCTGCAGGACGGCGACATAGTGGCCGGCCATGCGCTCGATGGTGTCCGGCTCGAACAACTCAGCCGCATAGATCACCGACAGCGACAGCTGGCCTTCGGGCCTTTCGCGTGCTTCGAGCGTGAGATCGAACTGGGCCGCGAGATCGGGCAATGCATGGTCCTCTGCCGCGATGCCGGGCAGTTTCGAGAATGCGCGATAGTCCTCGAACAGGTGATTGAACATCACCTGGAACAACGGCGTCTGGCTCAGGCTGCGCTCGGGTTGCAGCGCCTGCACCAGCTGCTCGAAAGGCAGGTCCTGGTTGGCCTGCGCGCCCAGCACGGCCTCGCGGGCCTGTGCCAGCACGCGCGATGCGCTCAGGCGGCCGTGAATGCAATTGCGCAGCACCAGGGTGTTGACGAACAGCCCGACCACGCCTTCGGCTTCCATGCGGTTGCGGTTGGCAATCGGCGCGCCGATGCGGATGTCCTGCTGCCCCGTGTAGCGGTGCAGCAGCGACTGGAAACCCGCGAGCAACACCATGAAGAGCGTGGCACCTTGCGCGTCGGCCAGGCCGCGAAGCTTGGCCAGCAGGCTGCCCGGCAGTTCGAAGGCATGCCGCGCCGCGCTGTAGCCGGCCTGCGGCCTGCGCGGATGATCGGTGCGCAAGTCCAGCACTTCATGCGCGTCGCCGAGTTGCGCGCGCCACCAGGCCAGTTGCCGTTCGCCCTCGCCTGCCGCAAGCCAGTCGCGCTGCCAGAGTGCGTAGTCGGCGTACTGGACGCGCGGCGCGGGCGAGCGTCTGGGCTCCGTGCCCAGATGCGCGGCATAGCCCGCGGCCAACTCATCGATGAGCAACTGCATCGAGGCGCCATCGGAAATGATGTGGTGCATCACCACTGCGAGCACATGGGTCTCGTCGGCAGTGCGGATCAGCGCAGCGCGCAGCAGCGGGCCCTGCGTCAGGTCGAAGGGCTCGGCCTTGAGGCGCCGTGTTTGTTCCGCCAGTTGCCGGCCGCGCTCGCCGGCATCGAGGCTGCGCAAGTCGAGCAGCGCCATCGGCAACTCACCGGCAGGTTTTATCCATTGCTCCGCGTTGCCATCGGCCGCGGCGCTGAACACCGTGCGCAGCGATTCGTGGCGTGCAACGAGGTCGTCCGCCGCGGCGCGCAAGGCATCGGCGTTGAGCGCTCCCGTGAGGCGAAGCGCGCCGCTCACGTGGTACGCCGCACTTTGCGGGTCCATCCGCCAAAGGAACCACTGGCGCTCTTGTGCGTGCGAAAGCGGCATCGGCAACAGCCGGCGCTCTGCCGAAAGCACCGGCAGCGGCGCGTGCTGCGGGCGCAGGCCCTGCGCCTGCAGTTGGCGAATGGCCGCTGCGCACGCCTGCAGGCGCGGCTGCTCGAACAGCATTCGCGCCGGAAAGTCGATCTGCCAATGCGCCGAGATGCGCGATGCTGCCTGCGTGGCGGTGAGCGAGCTCCCGCCCCGGTTGAAAAAGTGCGCATCGCGCCCGAGCGGGCGATCGTCGCCATGCTTCCAGACCTCCCGCCAGATGGCGGAGAGCGCCATTTCGACCTCGTCGAGCGGCGCTTCGATGGCCGCTTCGGCGGGGCCGCCTCGCACGAAGGTGCCGTACTGGTAAACCGCATAGGCGTCGGCCGTGCCGTCTTGCCAGCCCGCGCGGCAGGCGCTGCGCTGTAGCTTGCCGCTGGTGGTCTTGGGCAGGCCGCCTGGGTTGAGCAGCAGCACCACGGAGAGCGGTTCGCCGAACACTTCGCTGACCGCGGCGCCCAGCGCATCGACCAGCGCCTGCGGCGGCACCAGCTTCTGCATGCTGCGGGACACCTCGGCAGCAACGCCGATACCTTCGCCGTCCGCGCCTTGCACCGCAAAGACGGCGACGCGGCTCTTGCGCACCGCGTCGACCTCGGCCTCTATGAGCCGCTCGATGTCTTGCGGATAGATGTTGTGGCCGCGGACGATGATCAGGTCCTTGATCCGCCCGGTGACGTAGAGCTGGCCCTCGTGCATGAAGCCGAGGTCGCCTGTGCGCAGCCAGCGCTCGCCGTCACGCTCCACGAAGGTTTCGCGCGTCTCGCGCTCCTTGCCCCAGTAGCCGAGGCAGATGCTCGGGCCGCTGGTCCAGATTTCGCCGATCTTTCCAGGTGCCGCGGGCGAGAGCGTTTCTACATCGACGATCTCGACGCGATGGCCCGGCGCCGCCACGCCGCAGCCGACCAGCACCGTGCCTTCGCCGGCCGGCATGCCGGCTCCTTGTGCCAGGGCATCGGAAGAGAAGGTGCGTGCCACCATGCCGCCGCCGCGCACGCTGCCGGTCACGTACAGGGTGCCCTCCGCGAGGCCGTAGCAAGGATAGGCCGCGCCGGGGTCGAATCCCGCGGGCGCGAAGCGTTCGATGAACTCCGTCTCGGTGTCCGCGCGCACCGGTTCCGCGCCCGTGTAGGCCACGCGCCAGCTCGAAAGATCCAGTTGCGCAAGCCTCGCATCGTTCACGCGCTCCAGGCACAGGCGAAACGAAAAGTCGGGCCCGCCGCTATGGGTGGCGCGGTGGCGCGAGATCAGCTCGAGCCATCGCACCGGGCGCTCGAGAAAGTACCCTGGCGAAGTGAGCACCAGCGGAATGCCGTTGAAGAGCGGCAGGAGCAGCCCGCCGATCAACCCCATGTCGTGATAGAGAGGCGCCCAGCAGACGAACTTGTCTTCCGGCCTCACGTCCATGCCGTGCGTCATGGCGATTTCGTTGGCAACCAGGTTGCCGTGCGTCACCATCACGCCCTTGGGCGCAGAGGTCGAGCCCGAGGTGTATTGCAGGAATGCAATGTCGCCGTCGACGGGGTCGAAGGGTGTCCACGCATCGGCGAGCGCCGCGTCCACCGCATCGACAGCGATGATTTCCGCATCGGCAAACTCGCTGGCTGCATTCATCGCGTGAGAAACGGCGGCCGAGGTCAGCACGCAGCGGGCCTGCGAATCCGTGGCAATACCGGTGAGCCGCGCAAGATGCTGCGGCCGCATCGACTCGGGCGGGAACACGGGCACCGCGATCACGCCGCTGTAGAAGCAGGCCAGCATGCACACCGCGTAATGGTCGCCGTTGTCGAGCATGATGAGCGCTCGCTCGCCCTTGGCCAACTGCTGCTGGAGCCGCGCCGCAAGTGCGCGCACGCGGCGCTCGAACACGCCATAGCTGATCGGCTCTTCATGCAATTCGCCGTTCACCGTGCCAGCCACGGTCAGCCAGATGTCGTCCGGCCGCGTGCTCGCGAGCGTGCGCAAATGCGTCACGAAATTCTTCGGCTGCGTGTTTGCCTTTTGCGGCATTTCAGTCATGTCGATTCCTTTGCGCGCCACGCGAGGGCGGCTGCATAGCCGGGCGGCGCCTGGAGCGCCACGGCTTGAAAATTTGTCCATCCAGAAACGGCAGATTCGAGGGCGATCCGCCCCTCCGCCTCCAAATGGATGCCGATGGATTTCAGGTGCTCGGCCACGCCAACGCCGACGGCCTTCAGCACCGCCTCCTTCGCAACCCAACGGCTGTAGAGAGCGCGCGGCCGATCGGCGGCATTGCGCACTTCATCGAATTCGCGATCGCTGAAAGCCAGTGATGCAATAGCCTCCACGTCGACTTCGGCCCTGCACTCTTCGATGTCGACGCCCACCTCGCTCACCGTGCGCGCATCGCCCAGAACGATGAGCGCGTGAGCACCCGAATGCGAGAGATTGAACAGCGGCGCAGCACCGGCGGCGAACTCGATATACGGTTTGCCGTACGCGCTCGATGCAAGCGGCACTTCGGCCGGCTCGCAGCCCACGCGCTCCGCAAGCAAGCTTCGGAGCGCAGCGCGGCTTTCCGTAAAGCGCACCCGGTCGGCAGTTCTTGCAAACCTGTCGGCCTTGGCGCGCTCGGCCGGGGTCAGCAGTTGCCGCGCCGCCTCAGGCTCGGCGGCCAGATCGAAGTCGAGGCGATACACCTTGATGCCCTCGGCCACCTGATCAGGCCAGGGCATGAGTCGCATGGCGATCTCCCGCGACGACCTGGCCGAGGCGCTGCGAGAGCGCAGCCAGAAAGGCCGCCTCTTGTTGCCGGATGAAGAAGTGGCCGCCGTCGAACCAGTCGAGCGTGAAGACGCCGCCCGCCTCGGCTGACCAGGCGTGAATGCGCTCGGCTTCGATGTCGTCGTCGCGCCCCGCAAACACATGCAGCGGCACCGGCAGCGGCGCTTCGTCCGCATGGCGAAAGCCTTCGCACACGCGGTAGTCGGCCCCGAGCACGTCGAGGGTGATGCGCATCAACTCCGCGCTGGCAAACACTTCTTCGGGCGTTCCGCCCTGCTTGCGCAGGTCGGCAATCAGCGACGCGTCGTCGGTCTTTCCGGCAAAGCGCGCAGGGTCACGCCGGCTGGGCGCCGAGCTGCCCGAGGCAAGAAGCGCCACGGGCAATTCGCGCCCCATCGCGCGCAGCCGGCATGCGATGCCGTAGGCCAGCAGCGCACCCATGCTGTGGCCGAAGATCGCGAAGTTGCCGCGCATGGCTTCGGCCTGCTCTGCGCAGACCTGCACAACGAGGCTGTCGAAATTGCGGAGCGGGCTTTCGGCCGAACGGCTCCCACGGCCGGGCAACTCCACCGGCACGACGCGGATCCAGCCCGGCAGCAGGCGGCGCCAGCGCAGGTACATCGTGGCGCTGGCACCCGCGCACGGCAGGCACAACAGCGAGACGCTCGTCTCCACGCGCGTCAACCGGCCGCAGGTTCGGTGGTCGGGTTTTGTTCTTGCCGCGCCATCCATTCGCGCAGCGACCGGGGCCGCATGTCGGTCCAGGTCTCTTCGACATAGGCAAGGGCGGTCTTCTTGTCGCCCTTGATGCCGTCGACCGCGGTCCACCCCTTTGGCACGGCCTTCCAGTGGGGCCAGATGGAATACTGGTCTTCGTGGTTGACCAGAACAATGAAGGTCTCGTCTTCGCGATCGAAGCAGCTCGTCGACATGGATGCGTCCTTATGCGGTTGAACAGGTTCTGGCGATCAGGCGGCCCGGCGGGCCTTCTGTTCGCTCCTCTGTTCAACAAGACGTTTCAGGACGCGATCTGTTCACTCCGCAGAAGCAGGGGGAGAAGCGGGCGGAGACTCAGGCGGTACAAGGCCCGCGAGCAGCCACAGGCGGGCCGCCTTGTCGTAGGCCTTGCGATGCAGGGGGTCGGCAACAAGCCAGGCCGTCATCTCGCTGCGCGCAGCGGCATCGAAGCTCTCGCGGTCGTACTCGCGCTGCACCCATTGCCATGCGGCGTTCCAGATGGGATCGTCCTGTTCTTGTGTCATGTGCGTGAAGATGTGTGGCATTGCGCGGCAGCACAATGCGTCGGCGCTAAGGCTTTTACCTTACACCAATCTCGCACGCGTTCAGGGCTTCAATTGCCCAGGGCTCAATCGTCGTCGAGCAGCCGGCCGCATTCCTTGATTGCTTGTGCCGCCTCGGCGATCAACCCGTTCACCAGCCCGAGCGCGCAACCCAGGCGCACTGCGATTTCGCGCTGCGTGAGGCCTTCGAGGCGATAGAGCTCGAACACCAGGCGTGTTCGCGCAGGCAGTGCGGCCAGCACCTTGTCGATCGCGTGAATGGCCTGGCGCTCGCGCATCAGGCGGTCGGGCGAAGGCGGGCCCGCCACGTCGAGCGCCTCGACGTCGACGTCGAAGGTGCGGTAGTTGGCTTCGACGGTATGCCGCCGGCAGCAGTCGAGCGCCACGTTGCGCACTACCTGGCAGCAATAGCCGATCGGCCGATCGGCCTTGCGCACGCAGGGGCCGTCGGTGATCTTCAGGTAGGCGTCCTGCAGCACGTCGTCGGCGAGTTCCGCGGTGCGCACGATCCGTCGCGCCACGCGCAGAAGCTGCGGACGGTTGGCAATGAAGACTTCGGCGAGCGTGGGCTCGGAAAGAGGCAACGCCATGTCGATGGGCTCTCTCATCATGCGAAGCGCACCTCTAAGCGCGCGAAAGAACGTCGACGAGGTTGAAGACACATGAACATGAGGGAGGTACTCCTGAATTGCTCAATACAAATGAGAATTATTACTACTTGTGGATACAAAAATGCCCCATTTCCCGATCCCTTCATGCTCCATACCCAGTAGACGTTCGAGCGCACCAAAGCGAGACAGCCGCGCGCCGGATTTAGCGCAACCAAACGTTCGGCGATGGTGGGCTGCTTGCATGACAGCCAGATGATCGCGTGCGGCCGCCAACTAGAATTCCGCCCCTTTCCCCGATCCCTGCCTCATGAACATCGTCGTCAACGAAGAACTCAAAGCCTATATAGATCCATTGACTCCGGAGGAGCACGAGGCGCTGGAGCGCAGCATCCTCACCGAGGGCTGCCGCGACGCGCTGGTGCTGTGGGGCGACGTGCTGGTGGACGGCCACAACCGCTACGGCATTTGCCAGAAGCACGGCCTGCCGTTCCAGACGGTGCAGAACATGCGCTTCAAGACCATCGAGGACGTGCACCTCTGGATGATCGACCAGCACCTGGGCCGGCGCAGCATCTCCGACTTTCTTCGCGGCGTACTGGCACTGCGAAAGAAGGACATCGTCGACGAGCGCCGCGCACGCGCAATGGCCGACACGGCGCCGTCCGACGACGGCGCGCCGTTCGATGCCGACCCACCCGCCGCCGGATCGTCCGCTGACGACGCGCCCGCCCTGCCCCCGCCCGCACCGCTGAGCAGCCGCGAAGCCATTGCACGCGCCGCGCGGCTCAGCAGCAACCAGGTGGTGATGATCGAGAAGATCCAGAAGCAGGCCGCGCCTGAATTGGTCGCAGCCGTGAAGTCGGGCGTCATTTCCATCAACACCGCGGCGGCGGTGGCCAGCCTGCCCGCTGAAGAGCAGGTTTCTGCCGCGAACGCGGGCAAGGACGAACTCAAGCAGGCCGCCAAGCGGGTTCGCGAAGCCAAGCGCAAGCCGCGCGAGGAGGCTGCGGAGTCGGCTGAATCGAACACGGCCGACCAGCCGGCAAAGGCCGACGCGCTCCTGCTGCTGGAGCAGCGCGTGGCAGAACTCACGGCCGAGAACGACGCCTTGCGCAAGCAGGTCGCCGAACTGCAGGCGCAGCTGGCGAGCTGATCAAAACGTGCCGGCTGCCTGCAGCCGGTTCTCTCAGCGCCGCTGAGCCGGCAGTTTTCCGAGCGATTCCTCAAAGAACTGAAGCAGCGCCTGGACGCGCGCCGTGCGGCCCTGCCGCGTGGGCACCAGCGCCGTCACGGGCGCACTGTCGAGCGCCCAATCGGGCAGCACCCGCACCAGGGTTCCGCGGGCAATCGACTCCGCGGCATCCCACTCGGACCGCAGCACCAGGCCAAGGCCCTGCTCGGCCCACTCGCGCGCCACGGTGCCGTCGTTCGAGGTGTAGCTGGGCACGATGCGCACCGTTTCGCGCGGCTTCTGCCGCCGCGCGGCATCGAGCACCTTTGCCTTGCCCGAAGCCTTTGCTACGGGCCGGTGGAAATGCCACAGCGTCACGTCTTCCTCGTTCTCGCGGATGCTGATGCAGCAGTGCTTCAGCAAGTCGCGCGGCTCGCTGGGCGTTCCGTGTGTGCGCAAGTAACCCGGGCTGGCGCACAGCCAGCGCTCATTGAAGGCGAGCGTGCGCGCAACCCACGACGAATCGCGCACCGTGCCAATGTGAATCACCACGTCCGAATCGTGCCGGTCGGGCCACGGCGTTTCCCTCAGGTCGAGCTGAAGGCCCAGCGAGGGATGCAGCCGCGCAAAGCGCGCGAGCATCGGCGCGATGCGCTGCCTTCCATAACCGAAGGGCGCCGCAATGCGCAGCGTGCCGGTCAAGCGGCGGTCGTTGCGCTGGAACGATTGCGGCAGAGCCTCGAGCCCCGCCAGCAACGCCGCCGCCTCGCGCGCAAAGCGCTCGCCCTCGGCCGTGAGGCTCAGGCGCCTTGCGGTGCGAACCGCCAGAGCGACATCGAGCGTGGCCTCCAGCTTGCGTAGCCGCATCGACAACGCGGGTGGCGTGACGTTCAACGCGCGCGCGGCCGCGCTCAGCGAAGGTGCTTGCGCGAGCGCTGCGGCAAGTTGCAGGTCTTCGATGCGGAGCATTCAGCTGTACTTAACGATTGTTGTAGTTTTATTAAACCACGCACGCCCCTCGAGTTACTACAGTCAGGCCCATGAACACACCATCGCAACTTGCCACGCTCGACACGCCGGCCGCCCTCATCGACCTGCCGCGCATGCAGCACAACATCGACCGCATGCAGGCGCGCATGAACGCGCTGTCCGTGCGTTTTCGCCCGCATGTGAAGACCACCAAGTGCACGCCGGTCGTGCGCGCCCAGCTGGCTGCGGGCGCGCAGGGCATCACCGTTTCCACGCTCAAGGAGGCGGAGCAGTTCTTCGCCGACGGCATCACAAACATCCTCTATGCGGTCGGCATGGCGCAGCACCGGCTGCCGCAGGCACTCGCGCTGCGCCGCAAGGGCTGCGACCTGAAGATCATCACGGACAGCCCGGCTTCGGCCGCGGCAATCGCCGAGTTCGGCCGTGTGCATGGCGAGGTGTTCGAGGTGTGGATCGAGATCGACACCGACGGCCACCGCTCCGGCATCAAGCCCGACGAAGCGGCGCTGCTCGAAGCAGGAAGCGCCTTGCACGCGGGCGGCATGCGGCTCGGCGGCGTGCTCACGCATGCGGGCTCCAGCTACGAACTCGACGCGCCCGAGGCATTGGCCGCCATGGCCGAGCAGGAGCGCGCGGGCTGCGTGCACGCGGCCGAGCGCCTGCGCGCCGCGGGCCTGCCCTGCCCGGTGGTCAGCGTCGGCTCCACGCCTACTGCGCTGCATGCGCAACAACTCGACGGCGTGACCGAAGTGCGCGCCGGCGTGTATGTGTTCTTCGATCTGGTGATGAAGAACATCGGCGTCTGCACAGCCGCGGACATTGCGCTGAGCGTGCTCACGACGGTGATCGGCCACCAGCCGGACAAGGGCTGGGCCATCGTCGACGCAGGCTGGATGGCGATGAGCCGCGACCGCGGCACGCAGAAGCAGAAGCGCGACTACGGCTACGGCCAGGTTTGCGGCGTTAATGGCGAACCGATCGACGGCTATGTGCTGAGCGGCGCCAACCAGGAGCACGGCATCCTCTCGCGCGAAGGCACGCCCGACACAGGCATTGCAACGCGCTTTCCCATCGGCACGCAGCTGCGCATACTACCCAACCACGCCTGCGCCACCGGCGCGCAGTTTCCGCAGTACCACGCGGTGGCGCAAGACGGAACACTCGCAACCTGGAGCCGGCTCCACGGCTGGTAAGAAAGAACCACATGAAAAACATCGTTCGACCCATCGCGCCCGACAACTTGGCCGCACCGGGCGGGCACTACAGCCACGCCACCGTGGCCAACGGCTTCGTCTTCGTCTCCGGCCAACTACCCATTGCGCCCGGCGGTGGCAAGCTGACCGAGGCCTCGTTCGAAGAGCAGACGCGCCAGGTGCTCGACAACGTGAAGGTCGCATTGGTTGCGGCGGGGAGCGGCATCGACCGCCTGGTGCAGGTTCGCGTCTACCTTGACGCCATCGAGAACTGGCCGGCGTTCAACACTCTGTATGCGGAATGGGCCGGCGATGCGCGCCCGGCCCGCGCCATCGTGCCGACGGGGCCATTGCACTTCGGGTTCAAGGTCGAGGTAGAAGCCGTCGCCTTGGCCTAGTTCAGGCACTCGAAGACGAAGCGCCGCCTTGTCTGCCAATGGCATACTGGAAGCGCCATGAAACACTCGCGAGATGCCCTCTCCGCGCCGTTCGGCCAACGGCGGAGTTCTCGCGGAAAAAGCCGGCGCAGTCCGTGGAAAGAAGCCCTTCTCTTCATTGGCTCCATGCTCGTTGCGGCCTCTCCTGCCGCAGCCCAGGCAACTGGTCCGAAAGAATGCCGCACGCCACGCAACGCAGACTTTCCCCGCCTCGATCGCATCCATGTGCGCGATGAGTTCCGCATCTTCTACACGCTGGATGGAGAGCATGCGTTGCCCGATACCCGCGACGCCAACCGCAACGGCGTGCCCGACAAGGTCGAGGACGTGGCCACGCAATTGGTGGTGGGGCGGCGCATCTTCTCCGAGGTGATGGGCCTCACGCATCCGATGCGCCAGGCCCGCAATGCGCGCACCGCATCGATCGACGTCTTTCTGCTCAAGATGGAGAAAGGGAACGGCCGTTCCTATGACGAAGCGACGAACTATCGCCTTGGCATTGATGGGCCCCAGGGGCACTGCGCATTGCGCATCGACCTGCTGAACAGCCATTCGAACCAGAACGTGTCGCCTGCGCACGAACTCTTCCACCAATACCAGTACGGCTACACCATGTTCAAGGCGCGCTGGCTCCTGGAGGGAACCGCGCGTTGGGCTGAATACGCATTGCGCGCCGGCGTGGGCGCGGAGCGGTCGCTGCCCGCCACCTTGCCGGCCCTGCAGGCGCAGGTGTTCGCCGAGAGTTACGCAGCCAGCGCAATGTGGAACCGTCTTGCATCGCTGCTGGACCCAGAGGGCGGGCTCGAGCTGCCGCCCGATCTGGCGCGTATTACCTATGTCGATGGCAGCCCGGTCGTCCGTGACAACCAGCTGCGCGGTGCGGCTTTCATGAAGGCGCTGTTCGAAGCGCTCGGTCCGCTGGACCGCCAGGTGTCGGCGCGAAATGGCTGGGCCGCTTTCGATTGGAAGGAGGAAGACCAGCGCTCGCCGGCACACGACGCAGAGATCTTCCGCGAGGTGCTGCAGGTGGTGCGTGCGCTGGCCAGGCGATCGGGCGCCGCCACCGCCGCGGAGATGCAAGCCTTCCTGGCGCTGCAGGCTACCCTGCCCTGACGGGCGCGGCCACCGCGGTTGCGCTAAGCCGCAAACCCGTATGCCGCGGCCTTGCGAAGCGCGAAATCGGTGATGTCCTGGCGGTAGGTTTCCTCGGGCCTTCGCCCCGCGGCGGCGCGCGCGGCAAAGTCCACAAGGAAGTCTTGCGCCCACTCCTCGTAGAGCTTGTAGCGTTGGCGGTTGTCGCCCGGATAGTGCCTGGGGACAAGCGCTTCCGCGATGTCCACCAGGGGCACGATCAGGTCGAACTCCTGTCGTTCATGCATGCACCGTTTCTCCTGTGACCGGTGCTTCAGAACTTGCCGAGCACGTTCAGGAACCATCCCTTGCTGCGATAGCTCATGTCGGTCAGGTTGTCGGAGTAGTCGGTGAAGTTGTAGCCCACACCCACCTTGAGGTTCTCGTTCACGTGGTAATAGGCGGCCGTGACCCAGCCGCTCTTGCGGTCCTTCAGCTCTTTGGCGCGCAGCGAGCGCCACTCGACCATCCAGTCCCAGTTGCGCACCAGCTTCCAGTCGACGCGCAGCACCGCCAGTTCGGCCGAGCTCTTGAACCACGGCGCCGAGTTGTCGCGGCTCGCGCGCAGTTCGCCGCGGCGCCATGCGTACTTGCCGCCGACGGTCCAGCGCTCGTTGATGTCGTAGGTGGCATCGATCGCGAAGACGTGGCTGCGCTGCTGGTAGTCGATGCCGGTGGTCGACACGGTGCCCAGGCTCGAATCGAGCCCGCCCGCCGACACCACCTGGCCCGGCGACGAGAGGTCGTACAGGTAGGTGTACTTGAAGAGCAGGTTGAGCCGGTCGTCCAGCGCCGGGCGCAGTGCGTAGCCGAGCATTGCCTCCGTGTACTTGGCCGCGGCCAGCGCGCCGGTGCTGCTGTCGCTGTCGGCCCAGTTGAACTTGCCGACCCAGCGCGCGTCGTCGTTCACCTTCCACGAGAACGAGTTCTTCACGAGCCAGCTGGTGCGCGCTTCCGCCGTGGTGCGGTCCTTGCGGTACTCGAGGCCGCCGCTGTACTTGAGGCGCTCGCTCGAGTAGCCGGCGGTCAAAGCCACCGCCTCGCGGCGCGTGGCGCCCAGGGTTTCGGCGCCGACCCAGCCATTCTCGAAGTTCACGCCCAAGGTCCAGTTCGTGTCGGGCGCGTATTGCACGCCGTAGGCATGCGTGAGGCCCGGCTGCGTGCCGGTGGCATGGCGGTGCTCGGTGAACAGGGTGAGCCCGTCGCCCACGCGCGAGCGCACGCCCGTCACCAGGCTGCCGCCGCGGCCGATCAGGTTCTCGTCGGTGCGGCCGGTGTCCGCCACGTAGGTCATGTAGAGGTTGGAACGGTCGTCGAACTGGTAGTCGACACCGGCCTTGCCCGCAAGGCCGCCGTCGCCGGTGGAGAGCTCGCCGCGCAGCGCGAGCTTGTCGCTGACGCGGTAGCGCCCGCCGAAACCCAGCCGATCGTTGTCCAGCCGCGTGCCGGTGCGCCGCAGCGTCTTCTGCGCAAAGCCGTACAGGCTCCAGCGGTCGTTGCCGGTGTATTCCAGCTGCACGGCGGCATCGGCGCGCTCGCCGGAGACCGCCTGCGTGCTCGGCAGCGAGGGGCTGGTGATGAGCGAGTCGCCGGTCTTGTCGTCATAGCGCATGCCGAGGCCCAGCTTCCAGTCGGGCGACAGGCGCAGGCCGTATTGCGCGTCGAGCACGCTGCTGTTGTAGCCGTCGCGTTCGTCGCGGCGGTCGGCCTTCAGGCGCAGCTCGCCGCCCTCGCCCTTTTCGCCGAAAGGCACGGCGGCCGACAGGCCGACCTGCCGCGTGGCGTTGCTGGCGTACTGGCCCGGTGCGGAGAAGCCTGCATCGCGCGACTGCGCATAGGCGCTGACGCGGCCGCCGCCCTTCATCTCGAAGTCGGCCAGGTCGGCTTGGCCTTCGAGGCGCCATGCGTTCGCATTGCCCGTGGGGCCGTTGCCAAGTGTCGTGCCCAGGGCGCCGCTGCGTCCGCTGAAGCTGAAGCCGCCGTCGAGCGAGTCGAGCTGCGCCGTGCCCGGACCCTTGCTGCGCGCGAACTCGCCCTTGAGGTAGGTGTTCTCGGTCTTGCGCAGCGTGATGTCCGCACCCGCCAGCCGCTGGTCGGCGCCGATCTGGTCTTGCCGCGACGCTGTCACGCCGACGCCCACGTGGTCGTTGGCCCACCACGAGACACGGCCGCCAATGGCCAGCGTGTCGAGCGAGCTCGCGATCGGCGTGTATTCGTAGTCCACCACCAGGAAGGTCGGCATGCCCGTGAGGCCGCCGGCGCGCACCAGCGAGCCGTCGTCCGACAGGCTGGGCAGCGGCGCGGAGAGCAGCACGCGGCCCTGCAGGTAGTCGATCTCGTAGTCGGAGCTGGGCACCAGCTGCGTGCGCTTGAGCACGAAGCCGGAGTCGCGGTCGCGGATTTCGATGTTCACGCGCTCAGCGCCGCGCGTGATGTCCTGGTTGCGCAGGTAGTACAGCGAGCCGCCGGTGCCGCGGAATTCTTCGCGCGCCGCCAGCGTGCCCGGCTCGGCCGCGAAGGTATCGATCTTGAGCCGAGCCTCGCCGAAGGAGGTCGATTCGTCGCCCAGGTAGCGGCCATGAAAACCGTAGAGCCCGCGGCTCACGCGGGTGAGTTCGGTGTCGCCGAAGTTGAGCTTGAAGTTTCCCCACATCGCCTGCGACCGGCCGTCGTCCACGCGCAGGTAGAAGCGGCCCTGCGTGGGCGCGTCCTCGATGGTGGTGGAGTCGTCGCCGAAAGTGGTCCACGAATCTTCGGGGTCGAAGCGGCGGAACAGCGAGGTCGGATCCTTGCGGTCGAGGTTGCGGAACAGGTCCTTGAGCGGACGCTCCTCGGTGTCGACGCTGGCCGTGAGCGTCCAGCGGTCGTTGAGCTGGCCCTTGGCATAGCCCGCGATGCGGCCTTCGCTCCAGCCGCCACCGCCGTAGCGGTTCTTGTCGTTGGTCATGATCGCCGCCGGGCCGCTCACGCTGTTGCTGCCCACCGTCAGGTCGGCCTGGCCCACGAAGAACCAGTCGCTCGCGGGCAGGTCGAAGTCGCGGCGGTACGAGCGCGTGGCGCCCTGCGCATCGGTGACTGCAATTTCGCCGGTCTGCACGCGGCGCGGCACGAGCTGCTGGAACACGAAGCGGCCGTTGTCGTCCACCGGCACGGCAAAGCCGAGGGCGCGCACTTTTTCGCCGGGGCGAATGGCCGCGCCGCTGGCGGTGACGGTGCCGGCCGCCAGCGGAATGTTGGCAATGGCGATGTTGTTCTGGCCGTAGGCGCGCAGCAGTTCGCGCGCCGGATCGGGCGTGGTCGTTTCGGGCGCGTGGCGCTCGGCCACGGTGAGCGAAAGATCGTCCGTCTCGTCGAACCGGCCTTGCCGGTCGTACACGCGCAAGCGGTAGTAGAGCTTGCCGCCGGCGCCATCGGCCAAGCGGTCGAGCAGGCCCGCGGGCGCCTGCCATTCGCCGCGCATCGCGGTGTCCAGAGGCAGCGTGGCGAGCAGGCGGCGCTGCATCACGTCGTTGGCCGTGAAGATGCGCAGCTCGGCCTTGGCGGTGAACAGCAGGTAGTTGCTGTAGCCCGCAAAGCGCACGGTGTCGCCGGCCACCACGGTGGTGGGCCAGGCGGCGGCGCTCAGGCGGCGCGGCTGCGAGAGGTTGTCGTACTGCAGGCGCAGCTGGTTGCGTTCGAGCTGCACGTCGACGCAGCGCTGGCGGTCGGCGCTGGTGGCGCCCTCGCCGCCGGGCGCAGCGGCGCCCTTGCCGTCGAGCAACTGGCCGTCCACGCTCAGGCGCAGCGGCGCATCGTCGGTGCCAATGGCGGTGAAGGTGCGGCACACGCCGGGGTCGGCCGGCGCCGCGGCGGGCGCACTCGCCACAGCGGGCGCCGCATCGGTCCAGTACACGCGCACTTCGACGCGCCGGTTGGCGGGCCAGTTGAGGGGATCGGACGCAGGCGCCGCAACGGGTTCGTCAGGGCCGCGGGAGCTTGCAGCCGCCGCGGATTCAGGCAGGCCAAGGCGCCCTGTGAGGTAGCGCGCCACCTGCTGCGCACGTGCCAGTCCCAGGGCGTGGTTGTCGGCAAAACGCTCTCGCGACCTGGCGCTCAGCGGCTGCGCGTCGGTATGGCCCACTATCTCGAAGCGCAGCCTTTCGCGGCCCTTCACCAGGCCCGCGATGCGGTCGAGCTGCGCCCGGTCCGCCGACGCCAGTAGATCGGAGCCCGACGCGAACTGCGGCGTCTCGGTTTCGCTGCGCTCCGTGGCCGCGGGGGCGGCCGGTGCGGCAACAGTGGCCGGGGTCGTCGCCGCCGGCTCGCGTGCATCGCCGAGCACGAAGGTGGCCTTGGGCAGCTCGCGCTCGCCGCTGCGCGGCAGGTGGCGCGTGCCGTCGATGTCCACCGCGCGCGGGTCGGCCGCGGCATGGTCGAGCATGCGGCCGCGCACGGCGGTTTCCTGTGCCGCGGCAAGCCCCATGGCCATGCAGGCTGCGGTGACGGCGCCCGCAAGGGCGATACGCTTCGGAAGCTTTCTCATATCGGCTCGCTTGAACGGGTTCTTCGGTGTCAGGTGGCTTTTCATGGCGTTCACTCGTTCTCGCGTCATGGCTTCACCGCGGGCGTGGCGGCGGGCACCAGCTCGACTTCGATGTCCAGGTTGAAGAGCGGCGGCTCCTTGCGGCTTTCGCGCTGCTCGCCCAGCTGCTTCCAGCGCGAGAGCACGGCGGCCTTGACCGCGTCGGTGCGCTGGCGGCCGAGCGATTCGGCTTCGCCGGGCGCGGCCTTGTAGGCCAGGCGCAGCACCGAGGCCTTCTCGGCCAGCACGTTCACCGTGCGGTCGAGCTCGGGCACGAAGCCGGCGCGCAGCGCGGCGGCGCCGTCTTCGAACGCAGCGCCCTGCAGCGCGAGCCGCACGACGCGGTGCACCGTGGCGCCGAAGTTCACCTTCAGCACCTTGCCGCGTGTGGCGCGCTCGGCGGCCGGGTTCTCGCTGGTGGTGCGGTAGCCCGAAGGCAGCGTGCGGTCGTCGAGCTTGACCACCAGGTTGCTGCCGGTGCCTTCCTTCGGAATGGCGGCGCAGGCAATGTGGTAGCGGCCCTCGGCATCGGTGGTTACCAGCACGCCGTTCACGGTGGCGATGCGCACGTTGGCCAGGCCGGGCTCGCCTTCGTCCTGGTAGCCGTTGGCGTTCTTGTCGTCGTAGACCTTGCCGATCACGTCGGTGCAGTCGAAGAGCGCATCGGGCACCACGCGCACGGTGGCGGTGGCCAGGTTC
The DNA here is from genome assembly GCF_037204085.1 of Variovorax sp. CCNWLW235. Classification (NCBI taxonomy): domain Bacteria; kingdom Pseudomonadati; phylum Pseudomonadota; class Betaproteobacteria; order Burkholderiales; family Comamonadaceae; genus Variovorax; species Variovorax sp. CCNWLW235. The sequence goes on from NZ_JBBCBW010000007.1 coordinate 117,223, forward strand.
GACAGCACGCGGCCGCCCACGCCCTGCGTGGCGATGACCTGGTTGACGAACTCGCCCTCGCCCACGCCGACTCCCACGCCCGCGACCATCAGGTATTCCTTGGTCTCGTTGGGCGCGAAGTTCTGGCCGGGCACCACGACCTGGCGGCCGTTGATTTGCGGCACCACCGGCAGCGCCACGCCGCCCGGCATGGTGCGCACGGTGAGCGAGCCCTGCACGTAGCGGAAGCCCGGCGGCAGCGTGTCGACCACGGCCACGCCCGGCACGGGGTTGCCACGGGTGTTGCGCGCCGTGATGCGGTAAGGCAGCAGTTCGCCCTTCTTCACCGTCAGCTTCGAGCTGGTCTTGCGCAACTCGATGAGCGTGGCGTCCGACGGGTCGAGCGGAATGTTGTTGGCCACCACGTGCTGGCCGCCGCCGCCGGGCATCTGGAACGCCAGGTAGTAGCCGGCGCCGGGCACCAGCCCCGCGCCCGGGCTCACCACGCAGGGGTTGCTCTGCGCGGGTGCGGGTCCGTTCGCCGGTGCGGAACACGACTGCGTGCCCAGCCCGCCCGCCGCCGGCGGGTAGATGGACGACGGCAGGTAGCTGCCCGGCGGCGTAACCGCCAGGCGGTACTCGCCCGCCGGTGCGCCCGGCAGCACGAAGAAGTCGTAGTAGCCGTTGGGGCCGGTGGTGTAGGTGTCGCGGCCGTCGAGCAGATGCTGTGCCGGGTCGAAGCCCGGCGGGCCGACCAGGCGCACCACGGCGCCGGGCACGGGCGTGCCGCTCACGCTGTCGTACACCACGCCACCCGGGTCGTACGGCAGGTCTTGCCGCTGCACGTTGGCGCCGGCGTTCACGCGCACCTTGATCGAGAAGCGCGGATCGCTCGCGGCCGGCGTGGGGTAAGGGCCGCCCGCGCCGTTCTGCGCCGCATCGGTGGGCCACACGCCGCCGACGGTGCGGCCGTCGGGCGAGCGGAAGCGCACGCGGTATTCGCCCGGCGTGAGGTCGCCGAAGCGGTAGCTGCCGTCCGCGCCCGTGGTCACGGTGTAGAGCACGGTGGCCGCGGTTTCCGGACAGGCATTGCCGCCATCGGCGCAGCGCATCAGCTCCACGGTCCAGCCTTCGCCCTGGCCTTCGCCGCTTTCGCGGCCGCGGTTGTGGTTCTGGTCGAACCACACGGTGCCGGTCAGCGAAGCAGGCAGGTTGTTGTGCTCGTTGAAGTCGTAGCCCGTGCCGTTGGCCGCCAGCGTGGTGAAGTTCACGCGGATCTGGTTGGTGCCCTGCGCCGAGCCGCCGAGCGTGCCGGGAATGGCAATGCCCTCGTCGTAGCCGCTGGGCTGCGTCTCGGTGACGGTGTAGCCGCCGGTACCGGGCAACGGCAGGCCGGCCAACTCGTAGCGGCCGTCGGGGCCGGTCACGGCGGTGCGTGTGACAGGGTTGCCCGCGGCGTCGGTGCCGGTGAGCGTGATGGTCACGCCGGCAATCGGAAGGTCTTGCGGTTCGCGCGTTCCGTTGCGGTTCGCGTCGTTGTAGACGGTGCCCGCAAGGGATGCGCCGCGCTCGCCGAAGTTGTAGTCGTCGCCGTTGCCGCCGCGGTACATGATGCCGGAGAGCACGTCGTTGCCGGGCTTGCCGACGGCCGTGCCGTCGAGCGTGCCGACCGCGTCCAGGCCGTCCGCAAACGTGACGGGTTGCGTCTCGCGCAGGGTGTAGCCGGTGGCATCGGCCGGCAGCAGGCCGGTGAAGACATAGCGGCCGTTCGCGTCGGTCACCACAGTGGCGTTCACCGCCAGCCCGCTGGCCGAGCGGCCGGTGAGCGTGACGCTGACGCCGGGAATGCCCGGCTCGCCCGCCTGGCGAACGCCGTCGTTGTTGCTGTCGACGTAGACCCAGCCCGCGATCTGCCCGCCGCGCTCGCCGAAGTTGTAGTCAATGCCTGCGTCTTCCGATGCGAGCACGAGAGCGCCGAAGCGGTCGTTCACGTTGCCGGGGTTCAACGTGCCGCGCGGCGCGCCGCCCACGGTGCCGAGCGACTCGGGGCCGTCGGCCACGCCGTCGGGTTGCGTCTCGTCCAGTTGGTAGGTGCCGGGCAGCAGCTTGTCGACCAAGTAGCGGCCGTCGGCGGCGGCTTGCACCGTCTGAGTGACTGCGTTGCCGAGGAAGTCGGTGCCGGTCACTCGCACCGTGGTGCCCGCAATGCCGGGCTCCGCGGTGTCGCGGGTGCCGTTCGACGGTGCGACGTCGGCATACACGTAGCCGGACACGCTGGCCGGGCGCACGGCCGAGAAGTTGTTGGCGGCCGAACCCGCACCCGCCGCGGCGAGCACGATATTCTGGATGACGTTGGCATTGGAGCCGTTGGGCCCGTTCAGCACGCCGTTGCCGGCCGTGGGCACGGAACCCGGTGTGCTGCCGGCCCCGCTCACATTGCCGGCGCGCGTGATGCCGGGTTCGTAGCCCGCGGGCCGCGTCTCCGTCACCGTGTAGGTGCCGGGCGCGAGGTTCGCGAAGTTGTAGTCGCCGCTGGCGTCGGTGGTGGTGGTGCGCGTCACCGGCTGGCCGTTGACGTCCGTGCCCGTGAGCGTGATGGTCACGCCCGCAATGCCGGGTTCGGTGGCCGGTGCGCCCTGCACGCCGCTGCCGTCGCGGTCGTAGTACACGCGGCCCGAGATGCCCGCGGGCAGCAGCTCGCCGAAGTAGTACTCGCCCTGCGTGAGCGGCGGATTGGTGCCGGCCACGGTCACGCCCGTGATGCTGTTGCCGCCGCCCTGCGCCGCGCCGGGTTGGCCGTTTGCGTTGGCCTTGCCCGGTGCGTAGTTGGCGGGCTGCGTTTCGGTGATGGTGTAGCCGCCGGGCGCCGAGGGCGGTACGTTGCGGAACTCGTAGCTGCCGTCCGGGCCCGAGGGCACGGCGACGATGTTGACCGGGTTGCCTGCGGCGTCAGTGCCGGTGAGGCGCAATTCCACAGTAGGAATGCCCGTGTCGCCCGCCTGCGGCACGCCGTCGTTGTTGCCGTCGACGAACACGCGCACCGGAATGCGGGTGAGCAGTTCGCCGAAGTCGTAGCCCGTGCCGTTCACGTTCGAGCGCAATGCGATGGCGCTCACCACGTCGTTGCCCGCGGTGCCTCCGGCCGTGCCGGCCGCATCGCTGCCATCCGCGAAGGCGGCGGGCTGCGTCTCGGTCACCACATAGCTGCCGGGCAGGAGATTGTTGAAGGCGTAGTTGCCGGTACCGCTGGCCGTGGTGGCCGTGGTCGACACCGGGTTGCCGAACATGTCGGTGCCGGTGAGCGTGACTGTCACGCCCGCAATACCGGGATCGCCAGCGCTCGCAGCGTTGTTGTAGTCGGCATCGCGGTACACGCGGCCGGCAAGGCTCGCCGGGCGCACTTCGCCGAAGTTGTTGCTGGTCGAAGTGCCGCCCGCGCCGAGCACGATGCTGTCGATGCGGTTGGCATTGGAGCCGTTAGGCCCGTTCGAGGTGCCCGCCGGCACGGTGCCGGCGGTGCTGCCCGCGCCCGTCACGCCGCCTGCGCGGGTGATGCCCGGCTGGTAAGCGGCGGGCTGGTCCTCGGCCACGCTGTAGGTGCCCGCAGGCACGGTGAAGCTCCAGCTGCCGTCGGTGGCCGTGGTGGTGGTCAGCGAGACGGCGTTGCCCAGGCTGTCGGTGCCGGTCAGGCGCATCGTGACGCCGGCGATGCCGGGTTCGCCGTTATCGATCTGGCCGTCGCCGTCCAGGTCTTCATAAACGCGGCCGCTCAGCGCGCTGCTCTGCACGGTGATGCTGCCCTGGTTGAAGTTGTTGCCCGCGTTCGGATCGGAACCGCCGTTGGTGTCGCCCGAGCCGGTGGTCACCAGGTGCGCGCGGTTGGTGAACGGCGTGCCGTTGGCGGGCGTGCTGCCCGTGGTCGTGCGCACCGGAATGCGCACTGTTGCCGTGCCGTTGGCCGGCATCGAAGTGATGGCGCAGCTCACGCTGGTGCCGCCCGCGCTGCCCGTGCAGGTGGGAGCCGCGGGCGTGAAGGTGCCGCCAGTTACCGAGAAGACCGGCGTACCCGTCAGCGCCAGGCCCGTGGGCAGCGTGTCGGTAAAGCTCGTGGTCTCGGCACTGTCGGGACCGTTGTTGCGCAGCTGCACGAGCCAGTCGAAGCCCTGGCCGATGGCCACGGTGGCAAGCGGCGTTGCGGTGCCCGTTGAAACGGCGGTCTTGGAGACCACCTCCACGTCGGCCTTGAAGCGGAACGTGGTGTTCTCGGCCACCGTGTTATTGCCCTGGCTGGTGTCGAAGGCATTGCGCGAGGCATCCACGAAGTCGACCGCCGCGCGGTTCTGGAAGGTGCCGCGCGAAACGCCGCGCAGGACCACCTGGAGTTGCAGCGTGTTCGGCTCGCCCGTGGCCCCTGTGCCGGTTCCGCCAATCGCCGGGATCGTGAACACGATCTGTCCGCCGGACGACCCGACCGCGGGTGTCGTGACGCCGACTCCGGCCGGCGCGCTGGCCGACACAAACGTGGGCGCCGGCTCACCGTTGGTTCCCGCGGTGGGCAGGTTGTCGATGAGCCGCACTCCCTCGGCGGTCGAGGCGCTGTTGTTCGAGACCGTGATCGTGTAGGTGACGTCGTCGCCCACGTTCACCGGATCGACGTCGTCGCGTTTGGTCACCACCAGGTCGTACACGGGCGCAACCACGCTGGCACCGGCCGCTGCCTGGTTGTTGGTGGCATTGCCTTCCGGCGTGGTGGTGCTGACGGCGACGTTGTTGGTAATGGTGGTGCCGTTGATCGCATAGAGCGGGCGCACCTCCACCGTGACCGTCTGCTGCTCGTTGCGCACGAGCGAACTCCAGGTGCACACGAGCTGGTTGTTGCCAGGGCCCGTCGGCTGCGTGGCATTGGGCGGGGGCGTGCAGCTGCCGCCGTTCGAGGCGATGGCCCTGATGAACATCAGGCCCGACGGCAGGGTGTCGGTCACCTGCACGTTGTAGGCGCGGCTGAAGCTGTCCTCCTGAACGGACCGGTTGCGCGCGGTAAGGGTGTAGGTGAGCACCTGCCCGACGGGCACCGAGCCCGGGCTTGCGGTCTTGGTCACCGTCACATCGGCCACGGCATTGAAGAAGCCGGTGGCGGAGCCGCTGTTGGTCACGCCCGCGTCGTCGAGCACGGGGTCAGCCGGCATGGCTGCGATGGCGCTGGCCTTGTTGGCGATCTGGAAGGTGTTGTCGGCAGCCGAAGCGCCGTCGCCGAAGTGCTGAGCCTGCACGCTGATTACCGGGCACAGCGGCACCGCCGACACGGGGTCCGTGCTCGCACGGCATACCGGCAGCTGGGTGATGTTGCAGTTCGCAAGCGATGTGTCGCCCGCGCCGCCCGATGGTGCGGGCAAGGCGCAACTGCCGGCAAAGGTCGCGGCATTGGCGGTCTGCGACACCGTAGGCGTGCCCACCACCTGCAAGAAGCGATCGCTGACCGCGACGTTCTGCGCCACCGAGGGGCCGCTGTTGACGACCTCGATCTCCCAGGTGATCGCCTGCCCCGCGGTCTGGCGGTTGCCCGTGCTGTTGCCGATGCCCACCACGCGCTTCAGAACTTTGACGTCGGCATAGTTGGCGCTGTCGTCAACGCCGGTGCCCAGGTTCACGCAGTCGTTGCCGGTGTTGGCGTCGGGGTCCGCACCTGCAGTGGGCGCACTCGCGGGCAGCGCCACGTTCACGCACATGCTGTTGACGATGGGGGCGTTGCCCGCCGGCACCGCGGGGATCGTGACGTTCACCGTCACGAAGCCGGCATTGCGCGCGCTGCCGCCGTTCGAGGTGTCCACCGGGATGTCGGAAACCAGCGTGCGCGTGCAGTTCACCGTGGCAGGCCCATCGACCGGCGCCGCAACGGTGGAACCGCCCTTGGTGATCGTGCAGGCATAGCTCCCCGCACCGACGCTGTTGATGCGCACGCCGGCCGGCAAGTCGTCGACCAGGTTGACAGTGCTGCCCGCCAGGAGGCGCGTGCCGCCCAGGTTGGTGGCGCCCACCTGGTAGTCGAACGGCTGGTTGATCGGCACGTTGTTCTGCGGCCAGCCGCGGCGTTTGTCGGCGCGGAAGTCGGTGGCGGAATTCGCCACGTTGGCGGGCACGCTGCCGGTGGCCGATGTCGCCACCGGGCCGGCGGCGTTCACGGTCGCTTCGTTGACAACGCCCGTGCCGGCGGCCGTGGCAATGACGGGAACGACGATGTTGCCGAGCGACTGGTTGGCACCGCCTGCACCGCCGATGTCGGTGCGCGTGCAGCTCACTGTCTGGCCGGAGACCGAGCAGGTCCAACCGCTGGCCGCGGTGACCGAACCGTTGATCTGGAAGTTGGCCGGCAACGTATCGGTCACCGTCACGCCCGTGGGCGCGCTGCCGCTGTAGCGCGGCGTCAACGTGAAGTTGAAGCGCTGGCCCACGAGCAGTTGGCCGCCATCGTGGGCCTTGGTCATCGAGAGCACTGTGCCCGCGGTGACGGTGGTGTTGGCGGTGGCGTTGTTGTTGGCCGGCACGCCGTCGTCGATCGAGCCCGCAGGTGCAATCGCAGGCTGGTGCGTGATGGTGGAGCCCGCGGCCCCGGTGACCACGCCGTTGACGGTGATCGTGCGGCTGCCGTTGAGCGAGAGCCCCGCGACGTTGCAGGTCAGCTGGCTGCCGGCAATCGAGCAGCCCGAAGGCAGGCCGCTGCCCGAGACCGACAGGCCCGTTGGAATGTTGTAGGTCAGCGTCGAGCCCGAGCTGGCATCAGGCCCGTTGTTGGTGAGCGTGAAGGCGATCGGCACCGTCGCGCCGCTGGAGGCGGTGGCAGGTGCCGTGATGACCACGGCCACGTCGGCGCCCTGGTTGACGGTGATCGTCTTGGTTTCGCTCGCGCCGCCGCCCGCCGGCGTTGCGGTAACGCTCAGCGTGCCCTGCGAGACCGTGCGCAGCCGCAGTTCGAAATCGCGCGTCTGGTTGGCCGCGAGCGTGATACCCGAGCAGGTGACCGTGCCGGGCCCGGCCTCGCCCACATTGACGGTCGAGCTGCAGCTGCCGACCGGCACGGCGCCCGTGCCCATGTAGATGCTGTTGACCGGGATGGTGTAGGTGAACGAGGTACCCGGCGCGCCGATCGGCAGGCTGTCGGTCTCGGCGACGGTCACAGTGCTGGTCACCGTGCCGCCCGCGGGAACGATGTTGGGCACGTGCACCAGGCTGGAAACCTGCGGTATCGCATGGGCGGCCGTGGCAAGCAGCAAGCTCGCGAGCGGAACGGCGATGAACGCCGGCATCCGCGCCATGCGCCTGCGCACGGCCTTCCGCGCAAGCTTGAAGAAATCGCTCGGCGCTTTCGCGCCCGACAAGATCGTTGGGGTGTTGGGCATCCCGTCCCTCGTAATGGCTCTGATGGCCCTGGCACCGTGCGTTCTGGCGCCGCGGAATGCGGCGCAGGTGTCCAGGAAAGAGCGCGATTCTTCGAGGGGGGCGCCTAGCAGGCTTTTGCTGCGCCGGACGGAATGTTTTCTAAAACTGACATTTGTTTACGATTGCAAAGGAACGTGAATTCCGTCACACGTGTTTTAAGGGGGACCGCCCTACGCTAAACGAATGTCCTACTGGTCCTCCATTCCACCGCGGCGTGCGCACATCCTGCTGGTGGACGACAACATCGACGAACTGCAGCTCCTGCTGGCTGCCTTGCGGGGTGAGGGACACCGCATCAGCATGGCTTTCGACGCCATGCAGGGCTATCGGCGGGCGACAGCCCTGCAGCCCGACCTGATCCTTCTGGACGTGCGCATGGGCGGCCCCGACGGCTTTGCCGCTTGCCGGCTGCTGAAGGCCGACCACGCCACGGCGCACATTCCTGTGATCTTCGTGACGTCCAGCTGCTCGGTTTCGGAAAGATTGACGGGCCTGCACGAAGGCGCGGTCGACTACATCCTCAAGCCGTACGAACCGGCCGAAGTGCTGGCGCGCGTTTCGGTGCACCTGGTGCTGGCCAGCAGCAAGCACGCGCACGCAGACGCCGCAAGCATGGAAGCACCGGCCGATGAGCCAAGGGAAGCCGGACCCGACCGGGTCATCGCATTGGCGGCCCAGCGTATCGTGACCTCGGACCTGGCGAACGTGCCCCCGCTGCCCGAACTGGCTGCGCGCGTGGGCACGCATGAAAAGCGCCTCTCGCGCGTGTTTCGCGAAATGACGGGGCGCACGGTGTTCGAGTTCGTGCGCGAGGCGCGGCTCTCCGAGGCACGCCGGCTGCTCGCGGAATCCGCGCTCAGCGTCGAGGAAGTGGGCCTTGCGGTGGGGTTCTCGAACGCCGCAAATTTTTCGACTGCGTTCCGCGAACGTTTCCAGACCACGCCTAGCGGCTTTCGCAGCACGCTTGGCGGCAAGGCCGCGCCGTTGCCCCTGCCGGTGCCCTTGCCTTTGCCTTTGCCTATCTCCGAGGCCTGAGGCGGCCGTGACTGCGGTGCGCAACGTTCTGCTGTTGTGCGCGGCTTTCTTCATCTGCTGGTGGATCCAGCCCGCGCACGCTGCCACGCTGCACCTGCGCGACGCCGCGCACCTGCCCATCGCGCTGGACGACAAGGTCGAGATACTCGAAGACCGGAAAGCCGAACTCTCTATGGAAGCCGTGGAGGCCCTGCAGGCGCAGAACGGCGGCTCATCGGGCGGCTTCGTGCCGGGCAGCAAGGCGCGCATGCGCCCGGGCTTTTCGAACTCCGTGTTCTGGCTGCGGCTATCGATTGCGAACGACAGCAACGCTGTGCGCCCGTTGCGCCTGGTGCTGAACACCACGTGGCTCCAGTACGTCGACTTTCATGTGCAACAGGGACGGCTCGGCAAGGCACTCTCGAGAACATGGCGGCATGAGGTGGCCGGCATCTCCATGTCCGACAACCTTCATCGCAAGGCCGACCGTGTGCCCACGCTCGCATTGAAGTTGCAGCCAGGCGAATTTGCCAATGTGCTGGTGCGCGTGCAAAGCCACAGCAGCGTCAAGCTGGCGCCGGTGCTGCACAGCTCCGACACCTGGCGCGAGTACGAGAGCAACCACGCGCTGATCGACGGCCTTCTGATCGGCGGACTGCTGGTGCTCGCGGCGTATTCGCTGGCGGTGTGGGGCATCTCGCGCAAGGGGGCGATGGCTTCGCAGAGCCTCGGGTTTGCCCTCGTCGCGCTTTACGAAGCCACTTACCGCGGCTATGCGCGGCTGCTTCTCTGGCCCGACGGCACCGAATGGAGCTATCGCGCGGCGGGCTTCATTGCCGGATGCTGCGTGCTGAACATGGTGCTGTACCTGCATGCGCTCTCGCGCGGCGGCCCGGTGCGCCGGCCCGGCCTGTACGTGCTGATGGGGTTGACCGCGGCGCAGGCGCTGGTAACGCTCGGAACGCTGCTGGGCAGCTATCCGCTTTTCGCGCAGGCCGGCATCGTGAGCGCATTGGCACTGGTGCTGGCCCTCACGATCAGCAGCTTCGTCTACATGCGCCGCGCCGGGCCGGGCGGCCGGCTGGCTTTTCCGGTGATGGTGGTCGTCACCCTGGGCGTGTGCCTGCGGCTGGCTGAGCTCTCCATGCCGGAGCACACAATTCCGGGTTTCGATGCCTATGCGCTGGGCTTTCCCGGCTTGCTGGTGGGGCTGGTGGTGCTGGCAGCATGGACCCACCACCTGTCGCACCAGCAGCACGCCGCGCAGCGCAAGCTGGTTCAGTGGCAGGCGCACGAGCAACAGCGGCTGCACAACGAAGTGGCACGCAAGACACGCGCGCTCAACGCCGCGCTGGAGCAAGCCGAACAGCGCGCGCGCGAGCAGACGCGGCTCATGGCCTACATCAGCCATGACCTTCGCGCACCGCTGGCCACCATCGTGGGACATGCCCGCATGCTGCAGGGCGACCTTGCGGCGTCGCCGCCGCAGCTGCAGGCCATCGAACGCAGCGCCAACTACCAGCTTGCGCTCGTCGACGACCTGCTCGAATACGCCAAGGGCGAGCTGCTGCCGCTGGCGCTCGACCCGAAGCCGATCCGCCTGCCCGCGCTGATCGAAGACATCGCGCAGTACGCGTCCGCGTTGGCGCAGCGCCGCAACAACCGCTTCATGCTCGAAGTCAGAGGCACGCTTCCGCCGGCGGTGCGCCTGGACAGCAAGCGCTTTCAGCAACTGCTGCTGAACCTGCTTTCGAACGCCGCCAAGTTCACGCACAACGGACAGATGGGCCTGCGCGTGCAGGCGCACCCCGCCGAGCAGCAATGGCGGCTGAGCCTGGAGGTCTGGGACAGCGGCATCGGCATCGACAGCAAGGACCAGCGGCGCGTGTTTCGTGCCTTCACGCAGGCAGACCCGGCCGCGGCCGGGAGCGGGCTCGGGCTGGCGATTGCGCGGCGCATCGTTCAGCGCATGGGTGGCGAGCTGCAACTCGACAGCCGCCGCCACCTGGGCACGCGGCTGCGTTTTTCAGTCGTGGTCGATGCCGCCTCGGAGGCCGAGGCCCCCCTTCCCATGGCCGGCGACATGCCGTCCGAGCCGCAACCTTCGGTCGATGCACCGCGGCGGCAGGTGCGGCCGGTGCCCGAGATTGCACCGCTCCCCCTGGACGCACGAAAGGAGCTCGAAGCGCTGGCCCGCGACGGCCGCTGGACCGACCTGCACGAATGGGCCGACCGGCTTGCCGCGGACCCGCGCCATCACGCGTTGGTGAAGGCGGTGCGCCAGGCGCTGGAAAGCCTCGACTTCGACCACATCAGCCATCTGGCGCGTGCAACGCCTTGCGCAGCGGCGGACTGACTGCATCCAGGAGGCGTGCGCCTGCACGCCGGCAGCCGCCGTCATGCTTTTTCAGGACTTTTCCAAGATTTCTCTCATTTCTTAAATGATAATGATTGTTATTTACCTCCCAGAGATAGCAATTGTTGAACTCAAGACTCAAGGAAATCGCCGCGGCCAGCGCGCGCCTGGCGTCCGGAACCGCCGCTGCTCTCCCCTCCTTCAAGAACTCGACGCTGGGCCTGGGCACAGGTGCCGCCCTGCTGGTGCTGTGCGCAGCGGCCCCGGCTGGCCGGGCCTATGCGCAGGAGGCCGCCGACGGCAAGCCGGCCGCCGCGCTGCCGACCGTGACCGCCACCGCAGCGGAAGAAACGCCGCAGCACCTCGCTGCCAAGGTGAGCAGCGGTGCCCTCGGCGCACGCACGCAGCTTGAAACGCCCTTTTCCACCACCGTGGTCAAGAGCGAAGAACTGGCCGAGCGCCAGGTGTCGAAACTCGGCGATGTGTTTGCGCTGGACGCCTCGGTATCGGACAACAGCGGCGCCTACAGCAGTTGGGCCAGCTACATCACCGTGCGCGGCCTGCCGCTGGACTGGCAGAACGGCTACCGCATGGACGGCAAGCCCTTTCTCAGCTACGCCATCACGCTGCCCTACGAGCACTTCGAGCAGATCGAGCTGCTGAAGGGTTCCTCGGGCTTCATGTACGGCTTCGGCTCGCCGGGCGGCATCGTGAACTACGTGACCAAGAAGCCGACCGAGCAGCCGGTGCGCAGCATCGGCATCGGCTACAAGTCGAACAGCGTGTGGAGCGAGCACATCGACCTGGCCGGACGCTTCGGCGCGGACGACCGGTTCGGCTACCGGCTCAATGCCACGCATGAAGAAGGCAAGACCTTCAACGACGGCGGCATCCGCCGCGATTCGGTGTCGCTGGCGCTCGACGCCAGGCTGACGCGCGACCTGACCTGGAACTTCGATGCGCTTTACCAGAAGCGCAAGTCCACCGACCAGACGCCGTCGATTGCCACCAGCGCCTACACCGGCACCCGCCTGCCCGGAACGATCCGCGACAAGGACCAGACCCTGGTGGGGCCCGGCCAGCACCTCACCACCGACCTTCAGCTCTATTCGACCGGGCTGCAGTACAAGCTGACGCCCGACTGGACGCTGAGCACCAGCTACAGCCACAGCACCTCCAAGCGCAGCCGCAACGAAGGCATTCTTTACTTGCAGGACGCGAGCGGCAACTACGACGACTACCGCTCCGACACGCGCGAGGGCCATCGCTTCGACCAATGGCAGGCCATGGCCGAGGGCAAGCTGCGCACCGGCACCATCGAGCATCAGGTCACGCTGGGTGCGTCATGGCAGAAGCAAACCAACGACTACAGCAGCAACAGCATCTACCAGTGGATCGGTACCGGCAGCATCTTCGGGCAGAACACCAATGCCTATGCCAGCTCGACCGATCTCCTGATGTATCGCAACAGCGACATCACCCAGCGCGCGGTCTTCGCGAGCGACACCATCAAGCTGTCGGACCGCTGGTCGGTGCTGGCCGGCGTGCGCAGCACCGATTACGAACAAAGCGCCTACGGCACCGACGGTGTCAGGACCTCGGAGTACAAGAAGAAAGGCGTGATCACGCCGACGCTCGCGCTCATGTTCAAGCCCGCGCCCGACACCACGCTGTACACCAGCTATGTCGAGTCGCTCGAGCAGGGCAGCTCCGTCAGCAGCCTTTACGCCAACAACGGCGAGCTGCTCAAGCCGCTGAAGAGCAAGCAGTACGAACTGGGCATCAAGACCGACCGCGAGCGCTGGAGCGCCACGGCCGCACTGTTCCGCATCGAACGTGGCGCCGAGTACGCCAACAGCGCCAACGCACTTGTGCAGGACGGCCGCTCGATCTACCAGGGCCTGGAGTTCGCGGCCTCCACGCGCCTGGGCTCGCAGTGGCAAATCGGCGGCAACCTGATGTTCCTGGACACCTCGTACAAGCGCGGCATCAACAACATCGGCAACCGCGTGGCGGGCGCGCCGAACTTCGTGGCCACGGCGCAGGTGTCGTATGCGGTGCCGCAGGTGCCAGGCCTGAAGCTTTCGGCGGACGCCAAGTACACGGGCAGCACCATGCTCAACGCGGCCAACCAACTCAAGCTGCCGGGCTACGCCGTTGCCAACATCGGTGCGAGCTATGCCACGCGCATCAACGGCCACGACACCACCTTCCGCGTGGCGGTGAACAACCTCACCAACAGGCGCTACTGGGAATACCAGTACGACAACTACATCAAGCCTGGCGACCCGCGCACCTTCAGCGTGAGCGCCAAGCTGGACTTCTAGGGCTGCCTCGGCGCACTGCCCGGCGGCGGCCGGTAGGATGGAAACCCTCTCTCCCAACTGCCGAGCACGCGCTCCTGACGCCATGCCACATCCTCGCGAAGATTCCAGCGAAGCCCCGGTCAGCGAAGCCGCCATCGTGGAGGCCGCCCACGCGCTGCGCGGCCGGGCGGTTCGAATGCTCGAGGAACTGGTCGCGCACCCTTCGTTGCTGGGGCACGAGCAGAGCGTGCAGGCCTACATGGCGCAAACTTTCGCAAGCCTGGGCCTGCGCGTCGACCAGTTCGAAATCGACGAAGAAAAAATTCGCCAGCACGCGGGCTATTCGCCGTCCATCGTGTCGTACGAGGGGCGCACGAATGTGGTCGGCATCCATCAGCCGAGCGGGCCGGCCAGGGGCCGCTCGCTGATCTTCAACGGCCACGTCGACGTGGTGCCGACAGGCGCAGAGGTGCTGTGGACGCATCCGCCGTTCAAGCCCGTGATCGACGCAGACCGGCTCTACGGGCGCGGCGCTGCCGACATGAAAGCGGGCATTGCCGCGTACACGATGGCGTATGCGGCGCTGCGGTCGCTCAGGCTCGAACCGGCCGCCCCCGTGTACTTTCAGTCGGTGGTGGAAGAAGAGTGCACGGGCAACGGCGCGCTGGCCTGCCTGGTCGAAGGCTATCGGGCCGACGCGGCGATCATCCCCGAGCCGCTCGGCGGCATCATGACTTGCCAGCTGGGCGTGCTGTGGCTCGCGCTCGAGGTGCTGGGCAAGCCGGTGCATGCGTCGGTGGCTCAAACCGGCGTCGGTGCCATCGACTTCTCGCTATATCTTTTTTCGGAGCTGAAGAAGCTCGAGCAGAGCTGGAACGAGCCCACCAACCGCTATCGCAACTACGCGCATCATGCGCACCCGATCAACTTCAACTTGGGCAAGATCCAGGGCGGCGAGTGGGCGTCGTCGGTGCCCTCGGCCTGCCGCAGCGACATTCGCATCGGCTTCTATCCGGACATGAACGTGGCCCGCGCCAAGGCCGAGGTAGAGGCGGTGCTGGCTGCCGCCTACGCCGCGCACCCCGCGCATGAGAGCCTGAGCTACACCGTGATCTACGAAGGCTTTCAGGCCGACGGCTTCGATCTCGACCTCGAATCGCCCATCGTCACCGAGCTTTCGAAGTGCCACCGGGACATTGCCGGCGAGCCGCTCGAGCCCAGCGCCTTCACCGGCACCACCGACGCCAAGTTCTTCAACATCTACGGGCAGACGCCCGCGGTCTGCTACGGCCCCACGGGCTCGAGCATCCACGGCATCGACGAGTGGGTTTCCATCGACAGCCTGATGCAGGTCACAGCCGTGCTCGCCGTTTTCATGGCGCGCTGGTGCGGTGTCAATCGCACCGGCTGATCCTTTCTCCCGCGGTCGGGCATGCCGCGCGGCGAGCCGGACGGATGCTAAATTGAGCCTGGACTCACGTCCTCGCAGCAACGAGGCCGCCGTTTCTTTTTGATACCGACGGATGAATTCACTCAACCTCGCGCTCTTCGACACGCTCGCCGCGGGCTTCTCTCCCTCCCCCACGCTGCTGTGGTTTGCATCGGCGATTGCGCTGGGCTCGTCGTGGGCATGCGCGGCCATTCTTGCCTGGGTGGCATGGCGCCGTCCCGCGCAGAGCATCTGCATGGTGGCCGTGCTGGCCGCCGGCGGTGCCGCTTCGCTGATCTCGCACGAGATCGCGGCGTCCGTCGGTATGCCGCGCCCCTTCATGGTGGGACTGAGCCCCGCCCATGTGCCGCACGGCGCGCGCGCGGGCCTGCCCAGCACCCACGCCTCGGTAATGTTCACCATGGCCTTCATACTGCTGCTGCAGCGCGGGCTGCGTGACGTGGGGCTGCTCGTTCTTGCCGTGGCCTCGGTCACGGCGTGGTCGCGCATTTATGCGGGCATTCATTTTCCGTTCGACATTGCGGCCGGTGCGCTGCTGGGCGCGTGCATCGCCGCGGCACTGCTCGCGCTTCATGCGGCGGGACGCAGGTTCACTCGCTCACCGGCCGCCGCGCCGGCGTGGCCGCTGCGCGCATTGACAGCCGGCACGGCGGGGCCCTCGCTGGTGCTGGTGTTCGGCTTTGCCGCGGCATGGATCGGATTGAACACGCCCGGATCGATCGGACCGGCGGTCCTGGAGGAAAGCGGACCGGTCGAGAAGAGCACGGCTTTGCTGTACCTTGCCGCGGCGGCATGCCTGGCGGCGGTGCGGGTGGCGTCGCTGTCGCGGCTGGACAAGACGGCCATCTGCATCGTGCTTGTTGCCTTTGCCGCGCGCGAAGCGGACGGGCACCTGGCACACCACGGCAGCCTGGTCTTCGCGCCCATTGCGGTGGCCGGCGGATGGCTCGCAAGGCGCGCCTGGTCCGCGCGAGACGCGTTGCGCGCATGGTGGCAATGGCGACCGGAAGCCACCACACTGCTGACCTTTGCCGCAGTGATCGGAGCCGCGATCGTTCTCGACCAGGTACCCGCGGTACTTGCGGACCAGGACGGATTGGGCGGCAGGCCCGCGGGCCTGTACAGCTACCTGGTGCTCAGCTTCGAGGAGGTATTCGAACTGGCGCTGCCGGTCCTTGCGTTGCTGGGCATCGTGCAGGCAAGGTGGGGCGCGAACCGGGGTGCCAACGGTGCCAACCGTTCAACACGCGCGGCACTTTCCGCGCGGGCCGGTTCATAGAATGCCGCATGGAAACCCGGCAGATGCGTTGTATCGTGGCGATCGCGGAGGCCGGCAGCCTTACCCGCGCCGCCGAAAATCTCGGCCTTGCGCAACCCGCGTTGACGCAGATGCTGAACCGGCTGGAAAGCGAAGTCGGCACCAAGCTCTTCACGCGCACGCGCCGGGGCGCCGCCCTCACCGAGGCAGGGCTGGCCATCGTCGACGACCTGCGGGCCAGCCTCGCCTACGGTGATGCGGCGGCCGAACGCGTTCGCGCCATGGGCGCCGGACGCGCGGGCCGGCTGACCATCGGCTTTGTGACCCACGCGGTGTATGAAGTGCTGCCCCGCGCGCTGCGGCGGCTGCGCGAGGCCTATCCGCAACTCGACATTTCTCTGCGCGAGATGAGCAATGCCGAGCAGGTCGAGGCGCTCGAGGGCGGCCGCATCGACATCGCGCTGCTGCATCCTCCTGTAGCCGTGAATGCGCGCGTGCACGAGAAGCGGCTCGGCGAAGAACTGCTGGTGGCGGCCGTGCCCGCCTCGCATCAGATCGGGGCAGATGGCTGCGTTTCGCTGGCGGACATTGCCGCGCACGGGCTGGTGTGGTTTCCCAGCCTGCAGATGTCGGCCTTGCGCACCCAGGTGCTGGCGGCCTTTCGCGCGGCCGGGCACGAGGTGCGCATCGTGCAGGACGCCAACCGCACGCTGACCGTGCTGTCTTGCGTGGCGGCGGGGCTGGGCTGGTCGCTGCTGCCGAGTTCGGTTCGCGCGCTCCGGCATGAAGGCGTGCGCTATGCCGAGGTGCGCGACGGCACGGGGCTTCCGCCTTTCGAGCTTGCCGCGATGTGGCTCGCGCGGTCGCGCCCGGCGTTTGCGGACGCCTTTGCCGAGATGCTTGCCGCCTAGTCCAGTTCGATCTTGTTGGTCTTGGCGACCTGCGTCCACTTGGCGATTTCGGCGCGCCGGAACGCGTCGAGCTCGACCGGGTTGGAGCCGATCACTTCGGCGCCCATGCCTTCAAGGCGGGCGCGAACTTCAGGGTCGCGCACCACGGCGGCCAGTTCCTTCGACAGCCTGTCGACCACGGCCGCGGGCGTTCCGGCTGGAACGAACACACCGTTCCACTCATAGACCTCGTAGCCCGCGAGCCCCGATTCGGCCACCGTCGGAATTTGCGGCATGACCGGCGAGCGCGCCTTGCCCGTGACCGCCAGCGCACGCAGCTTGCCGCCCTGGATGTACTGCAGGCTCGACGCAAGGCTTGCGAAGAACACCGGCACCTGGCCGGCCATGACATCGGTGAGCGCGGGACCGCCGCCCTTGTAGGCCACGTGCGTCATGCGCACGCCGGCCATGGCGCTGAAGAGTTCCGCCGAGAGGTGCTGTGCCGAGCCGTTGCCGGAAGACGCGTAGTTGATGTGCTCGGGCTTGGCCTTCGCCTGTGCAATGAGGTCCTTCACGCCCGTGATCGTCGCGGAGGGGTTGACCACGAGCACGTTGGGCACGCGCACCAGCAGCGAGACCGGGGCCAGGTCGCGCAGCGTGTCGAACGGCATCTTGCTGCGCAGCGCGGGGTTCTGCGAATGGTTGGATGCGTCGAGCATGATCGTGTAGCCGTCGGCCGGGCTCTTGGCCACAAGATCGCCGCCAATCGCGCCGCCCGCGCCGGCGCGGTTGTCGATCACCACCGGCTGCCCGAGCCGGGCCGAGAGCTTGGGCGCGATGACGCGCGCCACCACGTCGACCGTGCCGCCCGGCGGGTAGGTCACGATCATCTTCACCGGCTTTGCCGGCCAGGCCTGCGCCGCGGCGCTCAAGGCAGTGGCAAGAAGTGCCGTGCCGACGCAGGCAGCCGGAATCCATGCGCGCAAAGCGCCGTGTGCTTTCATGATGTCTCCTTGGAAAAACGGAACAGCGCTGCCGGGGTCTCGGCCAGGATGCAGCGCCGCGCTTCGGGGTCGGGAATCCACTCGTCCAGCACCGCCAGCGTGTGCGGGTAGCTCGTGTGTTCCCGGTGTTCGGTATGGGGCCAGTCGCTGCCCCAGAGCAGGCGCTCCGGGCCCGCGGCCTCCAGCAGCGAGCGCGCGGCCCGCCGGGCGTGGGCGCCGGCAGGGTCGGGCCAGTTGCGGTAGGCGGCCGACAGCTTGACCCAGGTGCGGCCTTTTGCCGCCGCGCGCAGGAGCCAGTCGAAACCGGCGTCGCCAGCGGTGCTGCCGCCAGGCCGCCCGAAATGGTCGACGACGAGCTTGCAGCCGGCATCGAGCACCGGCTGGCCTGCCACCGCCAGGTCGTGCGAAGGCCGGTGCACCTCGACATGCCAGTCGAGGCTTCGCACATGCTGCAGCAGGGCCTGCCACACCGGCTGCGAGAAATCGGGCAACGGCAGGCCCATGAGGTTGAGCCGGATGCCGCAGATGCCTGCCTCGGCAAGCGCGCGCAGTTCGGCAAGGGGCGTCTCGGGTGCGACCACGGCAACGCCGCGCAAGCGATCCGGGCAGGCGCGCAATGCGCCGAGCATGAAGCTGTTGTCGGTGCCCAGGAAGCTGGGCTGGACCAGCAGCGCATGCGAGATGCCATGCGCATCCAGCAGGCCCAGGTATTCAGCAGACGTGGCGTCGTAGTCCGGCGCGTGCCGACGCTGCGGCGCGAGCGGCAGGTTGCTCAGGAAGACATGCGCATGGCTGTCGACGGCACGCACGCCGCCGCCACCCGCTGCGGTGCGGCGTTGCGGTGCTTCTTGCGGGTACTTTGGCGTGAACAGGTGCGTCTCCTGGAGGGAGACGGAAGTATCGGCATGCAAGCGCGGGCACGGAACGCCGGCGCCTGTTGTTTAGTGATAACGGCGGCTTATGGAAGCGCCCTCGCGCACCCATGCGCCGAGGGCGATGCGTTCAGGACCTGGGGTGGACGAACGGCCGAGCCTTCTGCAGGAAGACCTTGTGCAGCGCATCGAGCTCTTCCAGGTCGCGCTGCAGCGCCGATTTGTCATACGGCTTGCCGGCGGCGATGTCGGTCATCCACCGGTCGTATTTGTCTCGCTGGCTGCGCCACTCTTCGTACGCGACGCGCAACTCGTCCCATTGAACAGTCATGGCGACAAGAGCAGGCCCGGTCAGGCGTGCGCGTGGGCGTCGGCAAAGAGCCGGACCATTTCGCGGTCGAATGCCGGCAAGTCCCTCGGGCCGCGGCTGGTCACCAGATTGCCGTCGACCACCACGTCGTTGTCCACCCACTTGGCGCCGGCGTTCTTCAGGTCGGTGCGCAGCGAAGGCCACGAGGTCATGGTGCGGGCCTCGACCCCCTTGGCCTCGATGAGCGTCCAGGGGCCGTGGCAGATGGCGGCAATCGGCTTGTGGGCCTTGACGAAGTCCTGCACGAAAACCACGGCCTGCTCGTTGATGCGCAGCGCATCGGGGCTCATCACGCCGCCGGGCAGCAGCAGTGCGTCGAACTCATGCGCGGCCGCCTGAGCAAGCGGGATGTCGACGGTGAAAGTATCGGCCGGGTCGCCGTGCCTGGAGCCGCGCACCCGGTCGTTCTTGGGCGAAACGATCTTCGTTTCCGCACCCGCGGCTTCGAGGGCCTTGCGGGGGTCGGTCATTTCGGACTGTTCGAAGCCGTCGGTCACGAGAATGGCGACCTTCATACCTTCGAGTTGGTGCTTGTTCATGTGAATTCCTTTCGTCGGTGAGCAAACGCCCAAGCTACAGGTGCGCGCGCACCGGCCGGTCGGCACGCGTCGGCTCCCCGTGTCGGACAATTCGCGCTGCGCGAGAATGGAAGCGCACAGCAAAAAGCCCCTGTAGCAGAACTGCTACAGGGGCTTATGTTTGGCGGAGTGGAGGGCTACCACTTTGCAAAAGAATTGCTACCCAACAGCAACCGGGAAAGCGCCAAAGAACCTTTGGGCGCAAGCACTTACAAGACCCGTCGCCCAATAACGGTCGACCAATTTTATCGGTGCCCCGTCCAGATGAAGGGGCAAAAGCATAGGCTTTTTGCGGCTGCATTGGTTTAACTGGCCTGCCAAATTGCACCGCAAAGGCACCCCGGCCTTATTCAGCGCCGGGAACAAAACAAAATTGAATTGGAACTGTCGTCATGCAGTCAGTAGCCTGAACTGCCACGAAGGTCCGGAAACAAGACGTCAGTCTCAGTTCGCCACGAAATTATCTTCGGCCAAACGGACATCCGATCTCGTTTGCGCTCGACCATCACCGAAGCAGCAGCTCATACAGTTTCCATCCGAGATAGATGCCGGGAACCAGCAAAATCATTGATGTCCAATATTGCCACTTCGGCAACTGCGGCGCTTCCTTGTATTCCAAGGTGACGAGGAGCCCGGGTGCAAGACCCGTGTATTGTTTCCTCAGCGCTTCGGCATCCGCTCCGGCGCTCATTGACTCAAAGACTCTCTTGAACAAGTGTTGGCCTTCCAGACTTAGCTTGGGAAGTTTGACCTGACTACCATCGTTCAAGTGAACAAGAACAGCCGAGCCAACTTCCTCGATCGACCGGATCGGGAAGCCAAGGGTGCGCAAGCGCCGCCTTCGAGGGACATATCCGCAGAATCGCAGAACACCTTCACGCCGTATCAATCCATAGCCAGTAAGACGCTCAATTTCGTCTTTGCTGATCAGAATCTCTGTCGTCATGTAGAAATGCAGTACCAGCTGCCCCAGAAAGACGGCATAGAACCACGGTCCTTGCACCCTGAAAACGGTATAAAACATGAGAACGACGGCCGCTATGCTGTACACCCCCGAGAACAACATGCCACGTACGAGAGCGCTCCGTGAAGTGTCACGAGGGGGCATAAAGCACACACGCATCGATGCAGCGGAACCCGCCGGGATGGAGGCGGACTTAGCCGCCGTTTCATTCTGGTTAGTCATCGTTTATGTAGTCCAAGCCGGCCCGGCCATAGGGGCGCCTGCTTTGCACTGATGAGTGAGGGTGTACCTACTGCCGACTCGACGCAACTGCCGCGCGCATCCGAAGCCAAGCCCTATAGATAACAAAAAGCCCCTGTAGCAAAAGCTGCTACAGGGGCTTGTGTGTGGCGGAGTGGACGGGACTCGAACCCGCGACCCCCGGCGTGACAGGCCGGTATTCTAACCAACTGAACTACCACTCCTGGTAGACAACGTTCACTCCTTGCGGAGCCGAGTGTTGACAACTCGTGCCTGCTTCACTTGCATGAAACTGGCGACCCTACGGGGATTCGAACCCCGGTAGCCACCGTGAAAGGGTGGTGTCCTAGGCCTCTAGACGATAGGGTCAAAACCTTAGGAACCGTGCTGCGATCAGCACTTATCTTCTTCTCGACACTTTGATGGTGGAGGTAAACGGGATCGAACCGATGACCTCTTGCATGCCATGCAAGCGCTCTCCCAGCTGAGCTATACCCCCGTGTGGGTGTCGAGCCTCGAATTATAGACCGAAAAATCAGGCCCTTTTCAGACGCTCCACAACTTTTTCACGAGAAAAGATTGCGAGCACCGAATCGAGGGATGGCGTCTGCGGTGTTCCCATCACAAGGACGCGAACCGGCATGGCCAACACAGGCATTTTCACAGAATGTGCGGCCAGAACTTCCTTGATGGCCGCGGCGATCGAAACTTTTTCCCAGGGCACGCTCGCGAGCTTCTCGGCAAGCGTAGCAATGACGGGCTTAACCGCATCGGTGACGTGCTGCGTGCGATCCGCTTCGCTCGGTGTCACGTCTGTGTAGAACGCGGCGGCCCAGTCGGCCAGTGCAACCGTGGTTTCGCAGCGGTCCTTGAAGAGCGCGCAGATGGCAGCAAGGCGATCGTCGGCCTCGATGCCGCGCTTCTTCAGTTGCGCGGCCACCAGCAGTGCGAGCTCCGCATCGGGCTTGGCCTTGATGTACTGTGCATTCACCCACGCGAGCTTCGCGGCGTCCCATTGCGCGGGGCTTTTGGACAGGTGCGAACCGTCGAACCAGCTCACCATCTGCTCGCGCGTGAAGAGCTCGTCGTCACCATGGCTCCAACCCAGGCGCGCCAGGTAGTTGAGCATCGCTTCGGGCAGGTAGCCGTTCTCTTCATAGGCGGTAACGCTCACGGCACCGCGGCGCTTCGAGAGCTTTTGCCCGTCGTCACCCAGGATGACCGGCACATGGCCGAACTGCGGCAGCGGTGCGCCCAGTGCGCGAAAGATGTTGATCTGCCACGGCGTGTTGTTGATGTGCTCGTCGCCGCGGAACACGTGCGTGATGTTCATGTCCCAGTCGTCGACCACCACAGCAAAGTTGTAGGTGGGCACACCGTCGGGCCGCAAGATGATGAGGTCGTCGATCTCGCGGTTGTTGATGGTGATCTCGCCCTTGACGAGGTCGTTCCACGTCACATCGCCTTCGGGCGGATTGCAAAAGCGCACCACCGGCGGCACACCTTCGGGCACCGGCGGCAGCACCTTGCCCGGCTCCGGACGCCAGCGGCGGTCGTACAGCGTCTTTTCGCCGCGCGCACGTTGCGCTTCGCGCATTTCGTCGAGCTCGGCCGGCGTGCAGTAGCAGTGGTAGGCCGTGCCGGCCGCAAGCATCTGCGCGATGACTTCGCGGTAGCGCTCCAGGCGCTGCATCTGGTAGATCGGGCCTTCGTCGTAGTCGAGGCCGAGCCAATGCATCGAAGCCAGGATCTGGTCGGTCGAATCCTGCGTGGAGCGGGCGACGTCGGTGTCTTCGATGCGCAGCACAAACTCGCCGCCGTAGTGGCGCGCATAGGCCCACGAATAAAGCGCGGTGCGCGCGGTGCCCAGGTGAAGAAAACCGGTGGGAGACGGAGCGATGCGGGTGCGAACTTTGCCGGTCATGGGGTCGATCAGGATTTCAGGGTGCCAAGGCCGCGGAGCAAGTCGGCCTTGATGTCGTCGATGTACTCGAGGCCCACCGCCACGCGGATGAGCCCCTGACTGATGCCGGCGGCCTGGCGCTGCACTTCGGTCAGGCGCCCGTGCGACGTGGTGCCGGGGTGCGTGATGATGGTCTTGGTGTCGCCCAGGTTGGTGGCGATGCTCACAACGCGCGTGCTGTTGATCACGTGGAAGGCATTGGCGCGCGCCGTTTCGGGGTCGTTGCCGACCACGTCGAACGACACCACCGCCCCGCCCTGCCCCGACTGCTGGCGCATGGCCAGTTCATGCTGGGGATGCGAGGCCAGGCCGGGGTAGTAGACCCGTGCAACGCCGGGCTGCGTTTCGAGCCACTGCGCCACGGCCAGCGCGTTGGCGCATTGCGCCTGCATGCGGATGCCGAGCGTTTCCAGGCCCTTGAGCACCACCCACGCATTGAACGGCGACAGCGCCATGCCCGCGGTGCGAACCACGGGCCCGAACACATCGACGATGAGTTTCGACGGACCGCAGATCGCGCCGGCCATCACGCGGCCCTGGCCGTCGAGGTACTTGGTGCCCGAATGAATGACGAGATCGGCGCCCAGTTCGGTCGGGCGCTGCAGCGCGGGCGTGCAAAAGCAGTTGTCGACCGCGAGCAGAGCGCCGGCGCCGTGCGCCAGGTCGGCCAGCGCGCGGATGTCGCACACCTCGGTCAGCGGATTGGTGGGCGTTTCGGCGAACAGCAGCTTGGTGTTGGGCTTCATGGCCGCGCGCCATTCGGCCACGTCGGTCTGCGAGACAAAAGTGGTCTCGACGCCGAACTTGGCGAATTCCTTGCCGAACAGGTTCAGCGTGGAGCCGAACACCGAGCGCGAGCAGATCACGTGGTCGCCCGCCTTCAGCAGGCCCATGCACATCATGAGGATGGCGCCCATACCGGTGGACGCGCCGATGGCGGCTTCCGTGCCTTCCATGGCCGCAAGGCGCTGCTCGAAGCTGGTGACCGTGGGGTTGGACGTGCGCGAGTAGGTAAAGCCCGCTTCGGTGCCGGCAAAGCGGCGCGCCGACGTTTCTGCGTCGGGCTGCACGAAGCCGCTGGTCAGGAACAGCGCTTCGGAGTGCTCCCCGTGCTGGCTGGGCGCCAGCCCGGTGCGCAGCGCGAGCGTGTCGCGGTGCAGTCCGGGCGGCAGGGTTCGTTCATCGGTCAATTCAGCTCTCACTCGCTGTGATTGGGAAGCGCAAGGCGCGACGAATCTTCTTCGGTCTCTTCGATGCGCGGGCGGTTGCCGTTCATGCGCGAGATGGCCTCGGTGTCGATGTCGCCGGTCACGTACACGCCGTCGAAGCAGGAGGCATCGAAGCCGCTCAGCTTGGGGTTGAGCGAGCCGATGGCACGCTTCATGGCGTCCACGTCCTGGTAGATCAGCGCATCGCAGCCGATCAGTTCGCGGATTTCCTCCACCGTGCGGTCGTGCGCCACCAGCTCGTCCTTGGTGGGCATGTCGATGCCGTAGACGTTGGGGTAGCGCACCGGCGGCGCGGCGCTGGCCAGGTAGACCTTGCGTGCGCCGGCATCGCGGGCCATCTGCACGATTTCGCGGCTGGTGGTGCCGCGCACGATCGAGTCGTCGACCAGCAATACATTGCGGCCCTTGAACTCGCTGGCAATCACGTTGAGCTTCTGGCGCACCGACTTCTTGCGCACGCCTTGCCCCGGCATGATGAAAGTGCGGCCTACGTAGCGGTTCTTCACGAAGCCTTCGCGGTACGGCACGCCCAAGAGGTGCGCGAGTTGCGTGGCGCTCGGGCGGCTCGATTCCGGAATCGGAATGATCACGTCGATCTGGTTCGGCGGCACGGTCGACACCACGCGCTTGGCCAGCGTTTCGCCCAGGTTGAGCCGTGCCTGGTACACCGAGATGCCGTCAAGCACCGAGTCCGGACGCGCCAGGTACACGAATTCGAAGATGCAGGGGTTGAGCGTGGGCGCTTCGGCGCACTGCATCGAGTGCACTTTGCCTTGCAAGTCGATGAACACCGCTTCGCCGGGCTCGATGTTGCGTTCGAACACATGGCCCGAACCTTCGAGCGCCACGGACTCGCTGGCCACCATCACGGTGCCGTCCTTCTCGTTGCGGCCCATGCAGAGCGGGCGAATGCCGTACGGATCGCGGAAAGCCAGCAGGCCATGGCCGGCGATGAGCGACACCACGGCATACGAGCCGCGCAGCCGCTTGTGCATGTTCTTGACCGCGGCAAACACCTCGGCCGGGTTCAGCGGCACGCCGCGCGATGCGCGCTCGAGCTCGTGTGCCAGCACGTTGAGCAGCACTTCGGAGTCGCTCTCGGTGTTGGTGTGGCGGTGGTCGGTGGAGAACAGCTCTGCGCGCAGCGCATGCGCGTTGGTGAGGTTGCCGTTGTGCACCAGCACGATGCCGAAAGGCGCGTTCACGTAGAAGGGCTGCGCCTCTTCCTCGCTGTAGGCGTTGCCGGCGGTCGGGTAGCGCACCTGGCCCAGGCCCACGCTGCCGGGCAGCGCGCGCATGTTGCGGGTGCGGAACACGTCGCGCACCATGCCCTTAGCCTTGTGCATGAAGAACTTGCGTTCGAGCAGGGTCACGATGCCGGCCGCATCCTGGCCGCGATGCTGCAGCAGCAGCAAGGCGTCATAGAGCAGCTGATTGACGGGTGCGTTGCTGACAACGCCGACGATTCCACACATGAACGATTCCTCTCAGGGCAGGTAGCTTGCCAACTTTTCAGGCAACGCGGGTTTCAGGCCCTGCAATGCCGCATCGAGAACAATGGCGCTGTGCGATTCGTGCCACCAGGCACTGTCGCTCAACGCCAGCAAATGAACAATGACCGCCAGCACGAGCAGGGCAATCGCACCCCGCGCCGCTCCGAAGGCCCCACCCAATATCCGGTCCACCGGCCGGAGGCCGACAGCCGCAATCAGCTTTCGCGTCAGCGCGGCCACCAGCCCCACGCCGAACGCCACCCCGACGAACACCAGCACAAAAGCCAGCGGATAGCGCCAGGTGGCCTGCGGGTCGCCGAACGGCAGCCAGGCCGCCACATCCGAAGCCAGCCATTGGGCGGCAATGAAGGCAGCCACCCAACCCGCCAGCGAAATCACCTCGAACACCAGGCCTCGCCACAGGCCGAACAGCATCGACACGATGATGAGCGTGACGGCGATCCAGTCGAGCAGGGCCACGGCAGCGAGCGATGGCTACTACAACGTGAGGATGGCGGCCGACAAAGACAAGCCCTTGACCTTATCCGCGGCCTTGTCCGCCTCGGCGCGCGAGCTGAACGGGCCGACACGCACACGCGTGCGCTCACCGTCGGCCGTCTTGGCCACGTGCACATAGGTCTTGAGGCCTGCCTTCTCGAGTTTCTGCCGCACTTCGCGCGCCTTGTCGGCATCTGCGAAGGCACCGACCTGCACCACGAAGCGGCCGCTGTCTTCGGAAGCGGCGGGCTTGGTGCTGGTGTTGGAAGGCTTGCCTTCGAGCAGGGCGCGCGCGCGATTGCCGTCGTCGGCCGAGGCGGACTTGGGCGTCGCGGGCTTGGGTTCGGGTTTGGCTTCCGGCTTGGGTTCTGGCTTTGGCTTCGGCTCGGGCTTGGGATCCGGCTTGGGCTCGGGTTTCGGCTCAGGCTTTGGCTCGGGCTTGCGCTCCGGCTTGGGTTCGGCCGCTGGCTTGGCAGGGGCAGTGGCGGCCGGCGGTGTGCTTGGCGCCGGCTTGCTCGGGTCGATTTCGGTGCCGTCGGCGGTTTCGGTGATCATGCCGCCTGACGACGAGGGCGATGGTGCAGCCGCAACGCGCGAGCTGCCGTCGGCCGCGCCGGTGGGGGCGGCAGGCGCCGGTGTGGCGGGCACCGGCAGGGGCTTGACCTTATTGCGGTCTGGAATTTCGATGGGAATGTCGACCGACACCGGCCGCGGCTGGGTGTCGAACAACAGCGGAAAGCCGATGACACCAAGCAGCACCAGAACGGCCGCGCCCACCAGCCGGTGCCGCGCGCGGCGGCGCATGGTTTCGACACTTTCCGCGGGAACAGCGGCGGGTGCGCTGCGTCCTTCGTTGCCTTGCGGGCCGCGCGTGCGGAACTTGAAAAACGCCATGAAGTTCGATCCCTGGAGGAGTGCAGCGAGGTGGTGCCAGATGGTGCGGACGGTTCGGCGATCAGCCGCCGGGCAGCAGGTGTTTGGCTTGCAGCCGCGGAGTGCCGTGCTCCAGCACGCCACCCACGGTGAAGAACGATCCGAAGACCACGATTCTATCAGCGGGGTCTGCGTGCTCGATGGCTGCGCGCAGCGCTTCCATCGGCCCTGCGTGCACGCTGCCGGAGACGTCGGTGCGCGTGTTCTGCGCCTGCCAACTCGCGAGCAGATCGCTTGCCTTGGCGGCGCGCGGCGTCGGCAGGTCGGTGAAATACCAGCGGTCGATCATCGGCCCGATGCGCGCGAGGATGGGGGCCAGGTCCTTGTCGGCCATGACACCGAACACCCCATGCGTGGTGGGATAGAAACCCATCGCGTCGAGGTTCTCGGCCAGCGCCGCAACGGCATGCGCGTTGTGCGCCACGTCGAGCACCAGCGCGGGCTCGCCCGGAACAATCTGGAAGCGGCCGGGCAGCTCGACCATGGCAAGCCCCGTGCGCACCGCCTGCGCGGTGATGGGCAGTTGCTGCCGCAACGCCTCGAGCGCCGCGAGCACGCCCGCTGCATTGAGCAGCTGGTTGGCGCCGCGCAGCGCCGGGTACGCCAGCCCGCTGTAGCGCCTGCCGCGGCCCGACCAACCCCACTGCTGCTTGTCGCCGGACACATTGAAGTCGTGCCCGAAGCGCCACAGGTCGGCGCCGATGGCAGTGGCGTGGTCGATCACGCTTTGCGGCGGCATCGGGTCGCTCACGATGGCGGGCTTGCCCGGGCGCAGGATGCCGGCCTTCTCGAAGCCGATGCTTTCGCGGTCGGGCCCCAGGTAGTCCATGTGGTCGAGGTCGATGCTGGTGATGACCGCGCAATCGGTGTCGATGATG
This sequence comes from Variovorax sp. CCNWLW235, assembly GCF_037204085.1. Taxonomy (NCBI): domain Bacteria; kingdom Pseudomonadati; phylum Pseudomonadota; class Betaproteobacteria; order Burkholderiales; family Comamonadaceae; genus Variovorax; species Variovorax sp. CCNWLW235. Next base: position 144,932 of record NZ_JBBCBW010000007.1, read on the forward strand.
TTGACCGCGTCGAGCCGGCCGCCAAGCCCCACTTCGAGAATGGCCACGTCAGGCTTCTCCTCGATCATGCAGCGCAGGATGCCGAGCGTGGTGAATTCGAAGTACGTCAGGGCCATGTCGCCCCGGGCCGCCTCAACCACCTCGAAGCTTGCTATCAGTTTGGAAGCATCGACTGCCTCGCCCGCCAGCCGCAGCCGCTCCTCGAAGCGCACCAGGTGCGGCGACGTGAAAACCGCCGTGCGGTAGCCCGCGTGCGTGAGGATCGATTCGAGCATGGCGCAGGTCGAGCCCTTGCCGTTGGTGCCGGCCACGGTGATGACGGGGCAGTCGAAGCGCAGGCCCATGCGGGCCGCCATTTCCTTGGCGCGCTCGAGGCCGAGCTCGATGTTCTTCGGATGAAGTTGCTCGGCGCGTGCGAGCCAGTCGTTAAGGGTTTCCATGGAGCCCGGCATTGTCGCCGACCCGGAACGCGAGGGCCGCGCCCGGTTTTATCGGCATCATTGGCATCCATGACAACCCTCTACGGAATTCCCAACTGCGACACCGTCAAGCGCGCCCGAGACTGGCTCGACGAACACGGCATCGCCTACACCTTCCACGACTTCAAGAAGCAAGGCGTGCCCGAGGCCGAGCTCGACCAATGGCTGAAAAAGCCGGGCTGGGAAGCACTGGTCAACCGCCGCGGCACCACCTGGCGCAAGCTCGACGAGGCCGAACGAAACGCGGTGGTCGATGCCGCTTCGGCACGGGCGGTGCTCTTGGCCAACCCGAACCTCATCAAGCGGCCGGTGGTCAACTGGGGCGGCAAAACCGGCGTTACGACAGGGTTCGACGCGCAAGCCTGGGCTGCCGCTGTGAACGCCGTGTAAACGCTGGAACCCTGCCTTGCCGGCCCGCCTCCAACCCCGATCTGCAGGAGAGAACACCATGAACAGACACGTCTTTCGCACCCTCGCGGGCCTTTCGGCGGCCGGTTTGCTGGCGGCGGGCGCCGCCACCGTGCAGGCCCAGGAAGCATGGGCGCGGGTGATTTCGGCCACCCCCGTCTACGAAACGACCGGCAGCAGCCCCAGCTACAACGTCACCTACGAATACAACGGCCGGCAGTACACCACGCGCATGAACAGCCGTCCGGGCGCCAGCATCCCGATCCAGGCCAATGCCTACGGCGTGACCACCGCGCCGGTTGCACCCCAGCCGCAGCTGCAGCCCTATCCGGTCGAAGCCGACAGCGGCCAGCAGCAGTACCAGTACCAGCAAAGCCCGCAATACGCCCAACCGTCCCAGCAGGGTGGATCGCCGTGGGACAACGTGGTGCCTGAGCCGGGCGTGGTGGTCTCCAATGCGCCGCTGGCCCCCACCTATGTACAACAGCCCGCCCCGGTCTATGCGGCGCCCGTGTACGTGCAGCCGACCTACGTCTATCCGCAGCCTTACGTCTACCCGCCCGTCGGCCTCTCGCTGAATTTCGGGTACTCCCGGGGATGGGGCGGCTACCGCGGCGGGTGGGGCCACCGCCACTGGCGCTGAGCCGTGCTTGGGCCGACCCGCGCAGAGGCTGCGGGCGCGGGTTCGGCCAAGCCCTAAAATCGGGGACTTTTCCAACCCCGAGGGGTGCGCCGCCGCGGTGGTGCGTCCTCGACAAGCCGACCGCGCATGCGCCGGCGCCATCCAATGACGACGACTACCGACACTCTCAACAGCGCCGCAGTGGCGACCAAGGCCAATGTGTATTTCGACGGCAAGTGCGTGAGCCACAGCCTCACCCTGGCCGACGGCACGAAAAAATCGGTCGGCGTGATCCTTCCGTCCACCCTGACCTTCAAGACCGGTGCGCCTGAAATCATGGAAGGCACCGCCGGCAGCTGCGAATACCAGCTCGAAGGCACCACCGAATGGGTCGCGGCAGGCCCCGGCCAGAAGTTCAACGTTCCAGGCAATTCGAGCTTCCAGATCCGCGTGGCGGGCGAGCCCTACAGCTACATCTGCCACTTCGGCTGAACCCTGACCTGCCAACCGTACACCCACATGTCGACCATTCTCCAAAACGTTCCCGCCGGCCAGAAGGTCGGCATTGCCTTTTCGGGCGGCCTGGACACGAGCGCCGCGCTGCACTGGATGAAGCTGAAGGGCGCGATTCCCTACGCCTACACCGCCAACCTTGGCCAGCCCGATGAGCCCGACTACGACGAGATTCCCCGCAAGGCAATGCTCTACGGCGCGCAGAACGCCCGCCTGATCGACTGCCGCGCACAGCTGGCGAATGAAGGCATTGCCGCGCTGCAGGCCGGCGCGTTCCACGTCACCACGGCCGGCGTTACCTACTTCAACACCACACCGCTCGGCCGCGCGGTCACCGGCACCATGCTGGTGTCGGCCATGAAGGAAGACGACGTCCATATCTGGGGCGACGGCAGCACCTACAAGGGCAACGACATCGAGCGCTTCTACCGCTACGGCCTGCTCACCAACCCCAACCTGAAGATCTACAAGCCCTGGCTCGACCAGCTGTTCATCGACGAGCTCGGCGGCCGCGCCGAAATGTCGGCGTTCATGACCAAGGCCGGCTTCGGCTACAAGATGTCGGCCGAAAAAGCCTACAGCACCGACTCCAACATGCTCGGCGCCACGCACGAGGCCAAGGACCTGGAAAACCTCGACAGCGGCATGCAGATCGTGCAGCCGATCATGGGCGTGGCGTTCTGGAAGGACGAGGTCGAGGTCAAGCGCGAAACCGTTACCGTGCGCTTCGAAGAAGGCCGCCCGGTGGCCCTGAACGGCGTGGAGCACGCGAACCTGGTCGATCTGATCCTGGAAGCCAACCGCATCGGCGGCCGCCACGGCCTGGGCATGAGCGACCAGATCGAGAACCGCATCATCGAGGCCAAGAGCCGCGGCATCTACGAAGCGCCCGGCCTCGCGCTGCTGTTCATCGCCTACGAGCGCCTGGTGACCGGCATCCACAACGAAGACACCATCGAGCAGTACCGCGACCATGGCCGCAAGCTCGGCCGCCTGCTCTACCAGGGCCGCTGGTTCGACCCGCAGGCCATCATGCTGCGCGAAACGGCACAGCGCTGGGTGGCGCGCGCCATTACCGGTGAAGTGACCATCGAGCTGCGCCGCGGCAACGACTACTCGATTCTCAACACAGTGTCGCCCAACCTCACGTACCAGCCCGAGCGCCTGAGCATGGAAAAGGTGGCCGGCGCGTTCACGCCGCTCGACCGCATCGGCCAGCTCACGATGCGCAATCTCGACATCGTGGACACGCGCGAAAAGCTGGCGATCTACACCCGCACCGGGCTGCTGTCGCCGGGCCAGGGCACCTCGGTGCCGCGGCTCACAAACGACGACGAGACGAAGTAAGCCAAAGCGCTTCGCGCAATGACAAAACGGGCCCTCGCGGGCCCGTTTTCATTTGTGCGCGGTGCGCGCCTGCCGCTCGATCAGTCGCCGCCGCCCCCACCGCAACCACCACCGCAGCCGCTGGAGGAATCCCCTCCTCCACTGCCGCCGTCTCCGCTGCCGCTCGATTCGCTGCCGCCGAAGCCGCCAGCATCGCCCGCGCCGCCGCCATCCGACGACGAGTCGCCAAAGCTGGTGCCGCAATGGGCGTCGGAGCCGTTGTGCCGGTCGACGGCCTTGCAGTCGGGCACATAGTCGAAGCCGCCCGGAATGCCGAACTTCACGTCCAGCGCAAACAGCAGCGGCAGCCGCGAGGGCTTTCGCGGGTCGATGCTTTCTTCCTTGCAGGCCCAATACCAGGTGCGGCGCAGGCCGTCGTTGCGCTTCGGGTCCTTGCCCAGCACCTCGGCGGGGCTGTGGTGCAGCATGCCGCCGAAGGCCGCCTTGCACCAGTTCTGGTAGCCCTGCGTGTGCAGAATGAACTCGTGCCAGGCGGTATCGACCACCTTGGAAGGCATGGCCACGAACTTGCGGCCGCTGCGCAAATGGGCCATGAAGAACTGACGCAGGCCGCGCAGCACCAGCTCGGCGTCGCGCACGCTGAGCCCCGGGTGCGCCGCGCGCAGCTTGCCGATAAGAAACGGCGGCATGCGGGCTTCGCGGATGAACTGCCGGCGCAGGCTCGTTTCCATGAAGCCCAGCGTGGCCGCCAGCGCCCACGCGCCAAGAACCAGCGGCACCAGCACCAGCCAGCCGCCATTGCGAAAGGCAAAGAACACCGCGACAAGCGCCCCCACCACCGCGGCCCGGCGCGCCCACATCAGCGCGGCAATGCGCCGCCGGTAGTTCAGGTGCAGGAAGTCCAGGTCCATCAGACGACCACCGGCTCCGGCTCCAGCCGGATACCGAAGCGCTCGTACACGCTGGTCTGGATGGCCTTGGCAAGCGTCATCACCTCGCCGCCGGTCACCGGGTTTTCGAGGCCGCCGCGGTTCACCAGCACCAGCGCCTGCCTTTCATAGACGCCGGCGTTGCCGACCGACTTGCCCTTCCAGCCGCAGGCGTCGATGAGCCAGCCGGCCGCCAGCTTGATGCTGCCGTCGGCCATTGGGTAATGCACGATCTTCGGGTCGCGCGCGATGATGTCGGCGCATTGCTCGGGCGTGACCGTCGGGTTCTTGAAGAAACTACCGGCATTGCCGAGCACCCGCCAATCGGGCAGCTTGGCGCGGCGAATGGCGCAGATCCAGTCGAACACGTCGGTGGCGCTGGGCGTGAAGTTGCCGGTTTCTTCCATCTTGCGCTCCAGGTCGAGGTAGCCCACCACCGCTTTCCAGGGCTTGGGCAGCCGAAAGCGCACCCGGGTGATCAGCGCCCGGCCCGAAAGCCCAAAATCGTTGGGCCCGCTGCGCACGTGCTTGAACACCGAGTCGCGGTAGCCGAAGGCGCACTGCGCGGCGTCCAGCGTAAAGCTGCGCCCGGTGTCCAGGTCGATGGCGTCGAGCGATTCGAAGCGGTCTTGCAGCTCGACCCCGTAGGCGCCAATGTTCTGCACCGGCGCGCCGCCCACCGTGCCCGGAATGAGCGCCAGGTTTTCGAGCCCCGGGTAGCCGTTTGCCAGCATCCACTGGATGGCGTCGTGCCAGACCTCGCCCGCGCCGGCCTCCACGATCCAGGCGCGCGGGGTCTCGTCGACCAGCCGCAGCCCCTTGATCTCGACCTTGAGCACCAGCGGCTTCACGTCGCCCGTGATCACGATGTTGCTGCCCCCGCCCAGTACGAAGCGGGGAGCGTCGCGCCAGCGCGGATCGGCCCGCAGCTCGGCCACGTCCGCCTCGTTGGCGATGCGCGCCAGGTTGTGCGCACGCGCGACGATGCCGAAGCTGTTGTACGGCTGCAGCGGAACGTTGTTCTCCACGATCATGGGAGAATTGTCGCATCCAGCTACCGTGAATCCAGGAGGAGCCCATGCCGTCTTTCGATACCGTCTGCGAACCCAATCTGCCCGAAGTGAAGAACGCGGTCGAAAACACCGCCAAGGAAATCGCAACGCGTTTCGATTTCAAGGGCACGGCTGCCGCCGTCGAGCTCAAGGACAAGGAAATCACCATGATCGGCGATGCCGAGTTCCAGCTCGTGCAGGTCGAAGACATTCTTCGCGCCAAGCTCACCAAGCGCAGCGTCGACGTGCGCTTCCTCGACAAGGGCGACGTGCAGAAAATCGGCGGCGACAAGGTCAAGCAGGTCATCAAGGTCAAGAGCGGCATCGAATCCGAGCAGGCCAAGAAAATTACCCGCATCGTCAAGGACAGCAAGCTCAAGGTGCAGGCCGCCATCCAGGGCGACGCGGTGCGCATTACCGGCGCCAAGCGCGACGACCTGCAAGCCGCCATGGCGTTGATCAAGAAGGACGTGCCCGACATGCCCCTCTCGTTCAACAACTTCCGCGACTGAGCCCCGCATGAAATCGCTCGTCGTCGCAGCGCAGTTGCTGGCTGCCGCTGCAGGGGCGCATGCGGCGAGCTCGGTCATGCTGACCGGCACCATCGGCAGCCGCGCGATCCTCATCGTGAACGGCGCTCCGCCCAAGACGGTGGCGGTGGGTGAAACCTTCCAGGGCGTCAAGCTCGTGTCGCTGCAGGCCGAGCAGGCCGTGGTCGAGCTCGAAGGCAAGCGCGTCAACCTGCGCATGGACACGCCGGTGAGCATTGGCGGCGGCACGGGTACGGGCGGCGGCAGCCGCATTGTGCTGCCGGCGGACAGCCGCGGCCATTTCATGACGCAGGGTGCCATCAACGGGCGGGCTGTCACCTTCATGCTCGACACCGGCGCGACGTCCATCGCCCTGTCGGCCGCCGATGCGCAGCGCATCGGCCTTGATTACAGCAAGGGCCAGCGCGTCCAGATGAACACCGCCAACGGCGTGTCCAGCGGCTACAAGCTGCGGCTGCAGTCGGTACGCGTGGGCGATGTCGAGGTGTACGACATCGACGCGATCGTGTCGCCCCAGCCCATGCCTTTTGTGCTGCTGGGCAACAGCTTCATCAACCGATTCTCGATGCGGCGCGACGCGGATCAGATGGTCCTGGAAAAGCGCTACTGAAACGCGCCAGTGTCAGGCCTGCGCGGCCGTGACCACGATCTCGATCTTGTAGGCCGCATTGGCCATCTTGGCCTGCACCGTCGCGCGCGGCGGCGTGTTGCCGGCGGGAATCCACGCATCCCACACCTCGTTCATGGCCGTGATGTCGGTGATATCGGCCAGAAAAATCTGCGTCATGAGAATGCGCGACTTGTCGCTGCCGGCCTCGGCCAGCAGGCGGTCGACCATGGCCAGCACCTGCGTGGTCTGGCCGCGGATGTCCTGCGAGGTGTCGTCGGGCACCTGGCCTGCAAGGTAGATGGTGCCGTTGTGCACCGCCGTTTCAGACAAACGGGGGCCGACGTGAAAGCGGGTAATGGTTGCCATGGTGTTCTTTCTCAAGCCTTTTTCTTGGAGCCGAGCTTCGACTCCGTGCCGGCCGCGAGCCGGCGGATGTTTTCGCGGTGCCGCCAGACGAGCAGCAGACTCATGATGATGATCGCAATCAGCACCGTGCGGTCGAGCGGCCACGCAATGTTGCCGCCAATCAGGTAGTACGCCGGCGCAAAGAAGGCCGCCACCAGCGACGACAGCGACGAATAGCGGAAGAACACCGCAATGATCAGCCAGGTGACGCCGGTGGCCAGCCCCAGCCAGGGCGCAATGCCCACCAGCACGCCAGCCGCGGTAGCCACGCCCTTGCCGCCCTGAAAGCCGAAGAACACCGGGTACAGATGGCCCAGGAAGGCCGCCAGGCCCGCCAGCGCAGCCACGCCCTCGCCCAAGCCCCACTGCGCGCCGAAATGGCGAATCACAAACACCGGCAGCCAGCCCTTCAGCGCATCGAGCAGCAAGGTCGCCAGCGCCGCGCCCTTGTTGCCCGAGCGCAGCACGTTGGTGGCGCCGGGGTTGCCGCTGCCGTAGCTGCGCGGGTCGGCCATGCCGAGCGATTTGCTCACGATGACCGCGAACGACAGCGAGCCGATCAGGTACGAAGCCAGGATGGCAAGGAGGGAAGGCAAATGAAAGCTCAAGGCGGCGCTCCACGAAGGATGGATGTTCTTATTCGGGCCGGCTATTCTGCCAGCGCGCACTGCACCGGCTTGGCGCCGAGCAGCGCCACGCACACCTGCGGGTCGATGCCCACCAGGTAGCCGCGCCGCCCGCCGTTGATGGCGATCTTCGGCAACTCCAGGATGCTCGACTCGATGTACACCGGCATCTGGCGCCGCGTGCCGAAGGGCGAGGTGCCGCCCACCATGTAGCCGCTGTGGCGCTGCGCAACATCGGGCTTGCAGGGCTCCACCGACTTGGCGCCGATCTGCCGCGCCAGATTCTTGGTCGACACCGTGCGGTTGCCGTGCATCAGCACGATGAGCGGCTTGGCGTCCTGGTCCTGCATCACCAGCGTCTTCACCACGGTGAAGGGGTCGAAGCCCAGCACCTCGGCGCTGCGCTGGGCGCCGCCGTGTTCCAGGTATTCGTACGGGTGCTCCGTGAAGGCGATCTTGTGCTCGCGCAGCAGCTGGGTGGCGGGTGTTTCGGAAACGTGCGCCTTCTTGCTCACCGGCGCACCCCTGGCGCTGCGCTCACGTTGCCGGGTCCCGGATCTCCCAGCGGATCTGGTCGATCTCGGCCAGGACTTCCGGCGAAAGCGTGGTGCCCCACACGTCAAGGTCTTCGTCGAGCTGCGCCACCGTGGTCACGCCGATGATGGTGCTTGCCACCTGCCACTTGGTGTAGCAGAAGGCCAGCGCCAGCTGCACCGGCGTCAGGCCGTTGTCGCGCGCCAGCTGGTTGTAGCGGCGCGCCGCCTTCAACGCATCGGGCCGGCCCCAGCGCTGCTTGCGCACCGATTCGTAGCTCGAAATTCGCGCGCCCTTCGGAGCCTCCGGCCCCTCGATGCCGCCCTGGTCGTACTTGCCGGTCAAGAGGCCGAAGGCCAGCGGCGAATACGCCAGCAGCGAAACGCCGAGCCGGTGCATCGTCTCGTCGAGCCCGTTCTCGAGCCCGCGGCTCACCAGGTTGTAGACGTTCTGCACCGAGGCCACGCGCGGCAGGCCGTGCTGCTCAGCCAGCCGCACGAACTCGTGCACGCCGTACGGGGTTTCGTTCGAAAGACCGATTTCCCGCACCTTGCCGGCCTTGACCAGCCCGCCCAGCACTTCGAGTTGCTCGTGGATCGGGGTTTGCGAGGTTTCCTTGGCCGGGTCGTAGTAAAGGGCGCCGAAGGCCGGCACGTGGCGCTCGGGCCAGTGGATCTGGTACAGGTCGATGACGTCGGTCTTCAGCCGCTTCAGGCTGGCGTTGCACGACGCCACGATATCGGCCGCCGTCATGCCCGTGCCTTCGCGCACCCAGGGCGTCGCGCGCACCGGGCCGGCCACCTTGGTGGCCAGCGTAATTTTTTGGCGCGCACCGGGATTGGCCGCAAACCAGTTGCCGATGATGGTTTCGGTGGCGCCGTAGGTTTCCTTGCGCGTGGGCACCGCGTACATCTCGGCCGTGTCGATGAAATCGACGCCGCGCTCGAGCGAGCGGCTCAAAATGGCATGCGAGGTGGGCTCGTCCACCTGTTCGCCGAATGTCATGGTGCCAAGGCAGATCGGGGTGACCTGCAGGCTGCTCTGGCCGAGTTGGATTTTTTTCATGCGCGGAATGCTACCGTCCTCCTCCGCAATGCGCTGGCCATGCGCCCAAAACCCGAGCGCGCGCTGTCTTGTGGCGGACTGCGCTGCGGCCGCCGGCTCCGTATCATCGGCGCCCATGTACCAAGCCCTTCGTCCTTCGCGCACCGAATTCGTGCCCGTGCGCAACCTTCTCTACCACGTGCGCGTGTGGGGCGAGCCCTCCCCGGCGCGGCCGCCGTTGGTGCTGCTGCACGGCTGGATGGACGTGGGAGCTTCGTGGCAGTTCGTGGTCGATGCGCTGGCCGAAGAGCGCTTCATCATTGCGCCCGACTGGCGCGGCTTTGGCCTGACCGATGGCGGCGGCGTCGACAACTACTGGCTGCCCGATTACCTCGCCGATCTCGAATGGCTGCTCGACCACTACGCGGGCGAAGGCGATGCGGCGCGGCCCGTTGACCTGGTCGGCCACAGCATGGGCGGCAATGTCGCCATGCACTATGCGGGGGCAAGGCCCGGGCGCATTCGCCGCCTGGTCAATTGCGAAGGCTTCGGCATGCCCGCGCGCAAGCCCGAGGAAGCGCCCGCTCGCTACGGGCAATGGATCGACGAACTCAAGCGCCTGCACCGCGGCGAAATGGCGCTTGCCAGCTACTCGTCAGTAGAGGGCGTGGCGCGCCGGCTCATGAAGACCAACCCGCGCCTCACGCCCGACAAGGCCAACTGGCTGGCCGGCCACTGGTCCGCCGCGCAAACCCAGTCCGACGGCAGCGAACGCTGGCAGATTCTTGGCGAAGCCGCGCACAAGATCGTAAACGCCAACATCTTCCGGGTCGATGAAACGCTCGCCCTTTATGCGCGGATCTCAGCTCCCACGCTCATGGTCGAAGCCGCGGACGACAGCCTGCACGGCTGGTGGAAAAACCGCTACACGCTCGAAGAGTTTCACGAGCGCCTGAAGTCCGTGCCTTCGGTGCGCATCGAGCAGGTGGCCGATGCGGGCCACATGCTGCACCACGATCAGCCGCAGCGCGTGGCCGGGCTGATCGAGCAGTTCCTGGCCGGCTGAGCCCCGCCTTCAGTCCGCGGCGCGGCCCTGCACGGTGCGCTGCAATGCCGCGCGCGCCAGCAGCCGCGTCGAATCGAGCGTGGGCAGCGGCGAGTTCACGTCGTTCATGATCAGCGGAATCTCGGTGCAGCCGAGCACGACCGCATCGCAGCCGTCCTCGTCTTTCATGCGCTGGATGACGCGCCTGAACGCCGTGACCGCATCGGGCGTGAAAACACCGCAGACCAGCTCTTCCATGATGATGCGGTTGATCTCTTCGCGCTCGTCAGCAGTAGGCCGAACGTACTCGAGCCCCCTGGCAGAGAGCTTCTCGGGGTAGACCTCGCTCTCGACCAGCCAGCGCGTGCCGGTGATGGCCAGGCGCTTGAACCCGCGCTGCGCGGCCTCCTCGGCCACGCATTCGGCAATGTGCAGCCACGGCAACGGCGAGCGCGCCTCGATGAACGGCAGCGCCTGGTGAATGGTGTTGTCCGGGCAGACCAGAAAGCTCGCTCCTATCTTCGCGAGCTTGTTGGCCGAAGCCAGCATCACCTCGCCCACCCCTCGCCAGTCGTTCCGGTAGATGTGCTGCATGTAGTCGGCAAGCGACGGCGTGTGCATCGAGACTTCAGGATGCGCATGCGGCCCAAGCAGCTGGGCCCCTTCCACGCAGATGGTTTGGTAGCAGAGCGCCGCGCCTTCGGCGGAGCATCCGACGATTCCGATGTGCTGGGTCATCCGCACATGCTACAAGCCTGCGGGCCCAGCGTGCGCCAGACCCGGCTTTGCACTCAGTCTTCTTCGTCCGCGTCGTTGCCCGTCAGCATCAGCACCTCTTCGACGAAGGCGTCGAAGTGCGGCAGCAAGGCGGGCAGCGGCCGGAGCGGCGCGGCCTGGCCGTCGTCGAAAAAGTGCTCGGCGCCGGCCGAAAGCGCCACCCATTCACCCGCCTCGAACAGCAGGCCCAGGTAGCCGTTTTCGGTGCGCACGTAGAACAGGCTCGCACGCTCGAGCGCCCGCTGGCCCGCGGGCGCTTCTTCGCGGCCCCAGCTCACGCCCTGCTTGCCCAGGTGCTCGTTGATGCGGCCGTCGCACACATGCGTGTCGCACCAGCGTCCTTCGGCATCGAAAACAGCGAGCACGGGCATGGGCGTCCTTTGATTGAGGCGTTATTGCAGGAAGCTGGGCTTGGCGTAGCCCTGGAACTTGGTGTCGACCACGGCCTTGAACTCCTTGGAGCGGTAGGCGTCGGCAATGTCCTTGGCCCAGGGCGCGTTCTTGTCCGCGTTCTTCACGGCCACCACGTTCAGGTAGTAGTCGGGGGTCTTTTCCAGCACCACGGCCTCGGTGAGCTTCAGGCCCGACGAGATTGCGAAGTTGCCGTTGACGATGGCGTAGTCGGTGTCGCCCAGCGAGCGCGGCAACTGTGCGGCTTCGAGCGGAATGAACTTCAGCTTCTTGGGGTTCTCGGCCACGTCTTTTTCAGACGCGCGCAGCGGATCGACGCCGGGCTTGATGGTGATGAGCTTGTTCTGCTCCAGCAGCACCAGCGCACGGGCCAGGTTGCTCGGGTCGTTGGGCAGGGTGAAACGGTCGCCCTCTTTCACCTCGGCCAGAGTCTTGCGCTTGGTCGAATACACGCCCAGCGGTGCGATGGGGCCCTGCACCAGTTCGGCGAGGTCCAGCTTCTGGTCGGCCGAGAACTTCTTCAGGTAGACCTGATGCTGAAAGAAGTTGGCGTCGAGCGAGCCCTGGGCCAGCGCGAGGTTGGGCTGCACGTAGTCGTTGAACTCGACCAGCTTCACCTTGTAGCCCTTCTTCTCGAGGATGGGGACGATGCCGGCCTTGAGCTGGTCGATGTTCGATCCGGCGGTGCCGCCGATGACGAGGTTCTTCTTGGCCTCTTGCGCCTGAGCCAGCGAAAGGCCGCCGAACGAGAGGGCGGCCAGGGACAGGGCGAGAACGGAACGGCGCAGCAGTGCGGTTTTCATGGAATGAGCAGGAGAGAAATAAGAAAGAGGAGAAAGAGAAATCAACGCTTGTCCAGCCTGCGCGCCGTGGTGTTGCCCACGAACTGCAGGATCTGTACCAGCACCACGAGCAGCGCCACGGTGAGCACCATCACATCGGTCTGAAAGCGGTAGTAGCCGTAGCGAATCGCCAGGTCGCCAATGCCGCCACCGCCCACCACGCCGGCAATGGCCGAGTAGGAGAGAAAGCTCACTGCCAGCACCGTGAGCGCGAGCACCAAACCGGAGCGCGCCTCCACCACCAGCACGCGCCAGACGATCTGCAGCTCCGAGGCGCCCATGGCGTGCGCCGCCTCGATCACGCCGCGCGGCACTTCGCGCAGGCACTGGTCGACCAGCCGCGCAAAGTACGGAATGGCCGCGAACGACAGCGGCACCGCGGCCGCCAGCGGCCCGATGGAAGTGCCCGCAATCACCCGCGTGAAAGGCACCAGCGCCACCAGCAGGATGATGAAAGGAAACGAGCGCACGGTGTTCACGATCCAGTTCAGGATGAGGAACGCCGGCTTGTTTTCGAGCGACTGGCCTGGCCCCAGCAAGAACAGCAGAATGCCCAGCGGCCCGCCGATGAGCACCGCGGCCGAGAGGCCGATGGCCAGCATCAGGAAGGTCTGGCCCGTGGCCGCCCACAGCTCGGGGAGGATGGGCGCGATGTTTTCAAACATAGGCCACCTCCTGCGCGCTGCGCTGCACCGGCAAGGGGCGCGGCGTGATGGGTTCGCGCGCCTCGCGCTCGCGGCGGCGCACCAGTTCGTCGATTTCGCGGCCCAGCGCCGTCTTGCGCTCTTCGGCCGGCGCATCGAGCACCGCAAACTGCTCCACCAGGCGGCCCTTCTCCAGAATGGCGACATTGCGGCACAGCACCTCGACCACCGAGAGCTCGTGCGTGACGATGACGATGGTCACGCCGATCTTCTGGTTGATGTCGCGCAGCGTTTCGAGCAGCGCGCGCGTGGTTTCGGTGTCGAGCGCCGAGGTGGGCTCGTCGCACAGCAGCACCTGCGGCCGCGGCGCCAGCGCGCGCGCAATGGCCACGCGCTGCTTCTGCCCGCCCGAAAGCTGGGCCGGATAGGTGTCGATCTTCTCGGCCAGCCCCACCAGGGCCAGGCATTCGCGCACGCGGGCGTCGATTTCGGCCTTCGAATGGCGGCCATGGATCTTCAGCGGAAACGCCACGTTGTCGAACACCGTGGCGTTCTGCAGCAGGTTGAACTGCTGAAAGATCATGCCGATGTTCTGACGCATGTCGCGCAACTCGCGGCGCGAGAGCGTCGTCAGGTCGCGCCCGCCGACGAAGACCTTGCCCGCATCGGGCCGCTCCAGCAGGTTGATGAGGCGCAGCAAGGTCGACTTGCCCGCGCCGCTCTTGCCGATCAGGCCGAACACGTCGCCCTGGTGAATGTCGAGCGAGAGCGACTGCACGGCGTCGAACACCTCGCCGCTGGGCAAGGCAAAGGACTTCTGCACCGATTGAAGTCGGATGACCGGCGCCGCGTTACCGCGGGCCGCATCAGGCGAATGGTTGGTCATGGAGAGGAGGCACGGCCCACGTCGAAGCGGGCCGCGGAGTTCGCAAAAAGGGGCCGAGTATGAAAACAAAATCGTCAAAAGGGAACGAACAAATCGGCGCTTGCTTATGCATGAAAACGCATAAGCATTGAAGAAGCCCGGCGAGCAACGCCATATCGATATGCGCATTGGTTCGTTCCCAAACCGGCGGGGCAATGCCACATTCGCGGCCTTACTTTTTTTGATTTCGCGCAACACAACATGCACAGCACCCTTCGCCGCCGCACCCTCGCCCTTGCAACCATTGCAGGCGCACTTTTCTTCACCGGCAGCGCCACCTTCGCGCAAGACAACAACAAAACCGCCATCAAGGTGGGCGTGTCCGTCGGCAACGGCGAGCAGATCTTCGAAGTGGTCAAGAAAGTGGCCGCCAAGGACGGCCTGAACATCCAGGTGGTGGTATTCAACGACTACCAGTTGCCCAACGCGGCGCTGGCCTCGGGCGACCTGGACGCCAACGCCTTTCAGCACCAGCCCTTTCTGGACAACCAGAACAAGGCGCGCGGCTTCGACATCGTGCCCGTGGGCCTCACCATCACGGCGCCGCTGGGCTTCTACTCGCGCAAGATCAAGTCGATCGACCAGCTGCCCGACGGCGCCTCGGTCGGCATCCAGAACGATCCGTCGAACGGCAACCGCGCCTTGCTGCTGCTGCAGACCGCCGGCCTCATTACGCTGAAGCCCGACGCGGTGAAGAACAACAACGCCACGCCGCTCGACGTGGTGAGCAACCCCAAGAAGCTGAAGCTGGTGGCGCTGGACGCCGCCCAACTGCCGCGCTCGCTCGACGACCTGGCCATTGCCGCCATCAACAACGACTACGCTGAAAAAGCGGGGCTTTCGCTCGCCAAGGACGCCGTAATCAAGGAAGCCCCGAAAAGCCCCTACGCCAACCTGATTGCCGTGCGCCGCGCCGACAAGGACAAGCCCTGGGCCAAGCGGCTGGTGGCGGCTTACCAGTCGGCGGAGGTGAAGAGCTTTATCGAGAGCCAGTTCAAAGGCTCGCTGGTCCCCGCCTTCTGACCTCGCCTTCCTCCCTCCCCCGCTGGGGGAGGGCCGGGGTGGGGGCACGGCGGCTTCCAAATAAGCACAGCGCTTGATCGAAGGCCCGCCCCCATCCCAGCCTTCCCCCAGCGGGGGAAGGAGCAATACAGGGGCTCTCCTCGGCAACGGTTCGGTCCATGAGAAAATGTCCGGTTTCCCCCGAACACAGTCAGGACACCCCATGGACGCAGAACAAATCAACCAAATCGGCGCAACCCTCGCGGACCTGAGCGCGCGGACGGCAGATTTACGGAGGTATCTTTGACTACGATGCCAAAGCCGAACGTCTGAGGACGGTCAACGCATCGCTCGAAGACCCCAACGTCTGGAACGACCCCAAGAAGGCCCAGGAACTCGGCCGCGAGAAAAAGTCGCTCGACGACGTGGTCGTCACGCTCGATCGCCTCACCAGCGGCCTCTCGGACAACACCGAGCTGTATGAAATGTCGAAGGAAGACGGCGACATGGACGGCTTGCAGTCCATTGCCGACGACGCCGCCGCGCTCGAAGCCGACATCAAGCAGCTTGAATTCCGCCGGATGTTCAACAACCCGGCCGATCCGCTCAACGCCTTTGTCGACATTCAGGCCGGCGCGGGCGGCACCGAGGCTTGCGACTGGGCCAGCATGCTGCTGCGCCAGTACCTGAAGTACGCCGAGCGCAAGGGCTTCAAGACGCAGATCGAAGACGAAACCCCGGGCGACACCGCCGGCATCAAGGGCGCGACCATCAAGGTGGAAGGCGACTACGCCTTTGGCCTCTTGCGCACCGAAACCGGCGTGCACCGCCTGGTGCGCAAGTCGCCATTCGACTCGTCGGGCGGGCGCCACACCAGCTTTGCCTCGATCTTTGTCTACCCCGAAATCGACGACTCCATCGAGATCGAGATCAACCCGTCCGACGTGCGCACCGACACCTTCCGCGCATCGGGCGCGGGCGGCCAGCACATCAACAAGACCGACTCGGCCGTGCGCCTGACGCACATCCCCACGGGCATCGTGGTGCAGTGCCAGGACGGCCGCAGCCAGCACAGCAACCGCGACGTGGCGTGGAAGCGCCTGCGCTCGCGCCTGTATGACCACGAAATGCGCAAGCGCCAGGAAGAGCAGCAAAAGCTCGAGGACAGCAAGACCGATGTGGGCTGGGGCCACCAGATCCGCAGCTACGTGCTGGACAACAGCCGCATCAAGGACCTGCGCACCAACGTTGAAGTCTCGGCCACGCAAAAGGTGCTCGACGGAGACCTGGACGTGTTCATCGAAGCCTCGCTGAAGCAAGGCGTGTAATCGATGAGCCTGACCCACGACAAGGTCGAAGCCTTCATCTTCGACATGGACGGCACCATGATCGACTCCATGCCGTGGCATGCGCGGTCGTGGGTCGAGTTTGTGGCGCGCCACGGGCTCAAGCTCGACGTGACCGACATTCTTGCGCGCACCACGGGCCGCACCGGCACCGAGTGCATGCGCGAACTGTTCGAACGCGAGCTTTCAGACGCCGAGTGCCAAACCCTGGTGCACGAAAAAGAAGAAATCTACCGCGCCATGTTCAGCGACAACTTCACCGAGGTTGCCGGCTTTACCGCCTTTGCAAAGGCCGCCGTGGCGCGCGGCCTGAAGGTGGCCGTGGGCACGGCGGGCGACAAGCACAACATTGAATTTGCAATGTCGCGCCTGAAGATGGACCCGCTGCCGCTGGCCATTGTGGGCGGCGACGAAGGCTTTGCCGGCAAGCCCACGCCCGAGATTTTTTTGGAAGCCGCGCGCCGCATTGGTGTGGCGCCCGAGCGCTGCATCGTGTTTGAAGATGCGCCCTTCGGCATAGAGGCTGCGCGCCGCGGCGGCATGCGTGCCGTGGCCGTGTGCAGCACCCATACCGCCGCCGAGCTTGCCGGCCCCCATGTGATTGCCGCCGTTCGCGACTACGACGAACTCGCCCATTCGAATTTTCTGGAGACACTCGATGCTGCTGCAGCGTGACGCCCAAGGGCAACCGATTGCCATTCGCCGCGAAGACTATGCCGCTCCGGCATTCTGGATCGACACCGTCGACCTGACCTTCGACCTCGACCCCGCAAAGACCCGCGTGCTCAACCGCATGCAACTGCGCCGCAACCCCGACGTGCCGGCCCAGCCGCTGCGCCTGGACGGCGACGAGCTGAACCTGGCCCGCGTGCTGGTCAACGGCCAGGGCGCGTCGTTCCGCATGGAAGGCGAGCAGCTCGTGATCGATGGCTTGCCCGATGCCTTCGAACTCGAGATCTTCACCACCTGCTGCCCCATCAAGAACACCAAGCTGATGGGCCTGTTCGTGAGCGAAGACACCTTCTTCACGCAGTGCGAGGCCGAAGGCTTCCGCCGCATTACGTACTTTTTGGACCGCCCCGATGTGATGGCGATGTACACGGTAACGCTGCGCGCCGCCAAGGCCGCCTACCCCGTGCTGCTGTCGAACGGCAACCTGGTCGAACAGGGCGACCTGCCCGAAGGCCGCCACTTTGCCAAGTGGGTCGACCCCTTCAAGAAGCCCAGCTACCTGTTTGCGCTGGTGGCCGGCAAGCTGGTGGCGCGCGAGCAGCGCATTACCGCGCGCAACGGCAAGGAGCACTTGCTGCAGGTGTACGTGCGCGCCGGAGACCTCGACAAGACCGAGCATGCGATGAACTCGCTGGTCAACTCCGTGCTGTGGGACGAAGCCCGCTTTGGCCTGCCGCTGGACCTGGACCGCTTCATGATTGTGGCCACCAGCGACTTCAACATGGGCGCCATGGAGAACAAGGGCCTGAACATCTTCAACACGAAGTACGTTCTGGCCAACCAGGCCACCGCCACCGACGCCGACTACAGCAACATCGAAAGCGTGGTCGGCCACGAGTACTTTCACAACTGGAGCGGCGACCGCGTTACCTGCCGCGACTGGTTCCAGCTTTCGCTGAAAGAAGGTCTGACCGTCTTCCGCGACCAGGAATTCAGCCAGGACCTGTGCGCCGATGCCTCGGCCCGCGCCGTGAAGCGCATCGAAGACGTTCGCGTGCTGCGCACCGCCCAGTTTCCCGAAGACGCCGGCCCCATGGCCCACCCGGTGCGGCCCGACAGCTACATCGAGATCAGCAATTTCTACACCGTCACCATTTATGAAAAGGGTGCCGAGGTCGTGCGCATGATGCAGACGCTGGTCGGCCGCAAGGGCTTTGAAAAGGGCATGACCCTTTACTTTGAGCGCCACGACGGCCAGGCCGTAACCTGCGACGACTTTGCCCAGGCCATTGCCGACGCCAACCCCGATTCGGAACTGGCCCGCCTGCTGCCGCAGTTCAAGCGCTGGTACAGCCAGGCCGGCACGCCGCGCCTTGCCGCCCACGGCGTGTACGACGCCCAAGCACGCAGCTACACCCTGAGCATTGTGCAAAGCTGCCCGCCCACGCCGGGCCAGCCGAGCAAGGAGCCGTTCGTCATTCCGGTGAACATTGGCCTGCTCGACGCCAGCGGGCGCGAACTGCCGCTGCAGCTCGAAGGCGAAAGCGAAGTTACCCGCGGCGCGCCTGGCACCCCGTGCACGCGCACCGTGGTGCTCTCGCGCGCCGGCGAGCAAATTACCTTTGTGGGGCTGGACTCCGAGCCCGTGCCTTCCATCTTGCGCGGCTTCAGCGCGCCGGTGATTCTGGACTTTGAATACACCGACGCCCAGCTGCTGACGTTGCTGGCCAACGACCCCGACCCCTTCAACCGCTGGGAAGCCGGCCAGCGCCTGGGCCTGCGCGCCGCGCTGCAGGGCATTGCCGCACTGGCAACCGACACCACCCCGGTGCTGAACGACGCCTACCTGGACGCCATGCGCAGCGTGCTGCGCAACCCCAAGCTCGACGCCGCCTTTAAAGAGCTGGTGCTCACCCTGCCTTCGGAGACCTACATTTCCGAGCAGCTCGACGTGGTCGACCCGCAGCGCGTGCACCTGGTGCGCGAAGCCATGCGCGCCCAACTGGCCACCGCCCTCTTCCAAGACTGGCAACAGGTCTACGAAGAAAACCACGACACCGGCGCCTACACGCCCGACCCGACCTCGTCAGGCCGCCGCGCGCTGGCCGGCATGGCGCTTAATTTCTTGTGCCTGGCGGCGCGCTCTTCGGGCGACACCGTGTGGCCCGGCAAAACGCTGCAGCGCTTCAAAGACGCCGGCAACATGACCGACCGCTTCAACGCGCTCAACGCGCTGGTGTCGTCGGGCCACACCCTGGCCGCGCAGGCGCTGGCGCGCTTTCATGCGCTGTTCAAGGACGAAGCCCTGGTCATCGACAAGTGGTTCTCGCTGCAGGCCGGCGCGCCAGACCGCGGCGGCGACATCTTGCCGCTGGTGAAGCAGCTGATGAAGCACCCGGACTTCTCCATCAAGAACCCCAACCGCGCCCGCAGCGTGATCTTCAGCTACTGCAGCGCCAACCCCGGCGCGTTCCACCGCCCCGATGCCGCCGGCTACGTGTTCTGGAGCGAGCGCGTCATAGAGCTGGACGCCATCAACCCCCAGGTGGCCGCCCGCCTTGCCCGCGCGCTCGACCGCTGGAGCAAGCTGGCCGAGCCCTACCGCAGCGCCGCGCGCGAAGCCATTGCCCGCGTGGCCGCCAAGCCCGACCTGAGCAAGGACACCCACGAGGTAGTGACGCGTGCACTCGCCGGCAACTGAGCGGCGTTGCCCGAAGCGGCGGCCGGCGCTTGCGCTGACGGCGACAGTGCTCCTGCTCTGCGCGGCGCTTGCTGGCTGCGCGGGCCCCGGGGGCAGGTCGAGCCAGCCGTGGATCAAGAAATCGCAACTGACCACCCTGCCCGGCTCGACCGTGCAGGTGGTCGTGCCCAGCATCGGCGTCGAGGTCGAAAGCGACCCGGACGCCAGCTTCAAGCGCATGCGCGTCATCGGCGCCGGCATGGCGGCGATTCCCGGCGTGGGCATCATCGGTGCCATGGCTCTCGGCGGCGCGACCGGCGCGGCCAACAAGGGCTACCAGGACTCGCTGCAGCAAGAGATCCAGTCGCGCTCGGCGCTCTACCTCGCGGTAATGGGCAACTACGAACTGGCGCCCCTGCTCAGCCCGCGCCTCGAAAAGGCATTGCGCACCAGCCCCAACTACCAGGGCGCCACCTACCGCGAGCCTGCCTCCAGTATGTTCAGGGGCAGCCCGCTCAACCCCGACAGCGCGCAGACCGTGGTCGAAGGCTGGGCCAATGTTTCTGACGACGAGGACGAAGCCGTGGTGCGAGCCAACGTGCGCATCGGCTCCCCCGACAAGCGCATGCTGTGGCACGAATATTCGTACCGCTCGACCGTCAGCCTGTCGGACCTCGTCGGCCCCTCGCTCAAACAGGAACTGCGCGGCAAGGACGCCAACACGCAGCGCAGCATCCGCCGCGCGCATTGGCTGGCAGACCAGGGCAAGTTGCTGAACGACGGGCTGGACAAGGCATCGGCCGACATTGCCATGCGCATTGCCTACGACCTTGGCGCCCCTTGGCCCGAAGACAACGCCGACTGAGCGCCCAGACGCCTCGCCTCGGCACAACATCGAACCGAATCGAACCCAATACAGGAAGCACATGGCTTATCAACAACAGAAGATCTCCCTCACCCGCTACCTCGTTGAACAACAGCGCGCCGACGGACTCATTCCCGGCCAGCTGCGCCTGCTGCTCGAAGTGGTCGCCCGCGCCTGCAAAAGCATCAGCCAAGCCGTCAACAAGGGTGCGCTGGGCGGAGTGCTCGGCACCGCCGAAAGCGAAAACGTGCAGGGCGAAATCCAGAAGAAGCTGGACATCATTGCCAACGAAGTGCTGATTGAGGCCAACGAATGGGGCGGCCACCTCGCGGCCATGGCCAGCGAAGAAATGGACAGCATCTACGTGGTGCCCAACCGCTACCCGCAAGGCGAATACCTGCTGATGTTCGACCCGCTCGACGGCAGCAGCAACATCGACGTGAACGTGAGCATTGGCACCATCTTCAGCGTGCTGAAGAAGCCCGACGACACCCCCGGCGTGCAGGAAGCCGACTTTCTGCAGCCGGGCACCCAGCAAGTGGCCGCAGGCTACTGCATCTACGGCCCGCAAACCACCCTGGTGCTGACCGTGGGCAACGGCGTGGCCATGTTCACGCTAGACCGCGAGCAAGGCAGCTTTGTGCTCACGCAGGAAGACATCCAGATTCCGGCGGATACGAAAGAATTTGCCATCAACATGAGCAACATGCGCCACTGGGACGAGCCCATGAAGCGCTACATCGACGAATGCCTGGCCGGCAAGGAAGGCCCGCGCGGCAAAGACTTCAACATGCGCTGGATTGCCAGCATGGTGGCCGACGTGCACCGCATCTTGATGCGCGGCGGCGTGTTCATGTACCCGTGGGACAAGCGCGAGCCCGAAAAGGCCGGCAAGCTGCGCCTGATGTACGAGGCCAACCCCATGAGCTGGCTGGTCGAGCAGGCCGGCGGCGCCGCCACCAACGGCAAGCAGCGCATCCTCGACCTGAAGCCCACCAAACTGCACGAGCGCGTGAGCGTGATGTTGGGTTCGCGTAACGAAGTCGAGCGTTTGACCAAGTACCACACCGAAAAGGCCTGACGGTGTTGCTATAATCCGAGGCTTCGCCGGTGTAGCTCAGTCGGTAGAGCAGCTCATTCGTAATGAGAAGGTCGGGTGTTCGATTCATCTCTCCGGCACCAAATTAAAAGCCCGCTATTCAAAAGATAGCGGGCTTTTTCGCTTTTGATCCCCTACCGTCGCTTCTCAGCTTGCGGGACGCCACTGTCGCACTTGCAGCGGCTTGAACAAAAATCCGTATTCTTCGCCGAGGCGGTAAGCTGCCCCGGCCTTCGATTACCCCGGCCTCAGATGATGTTCTTGCCTCTTGCGCAAAAAATAACTACGCAATCATGATCGGGACGCCGCGATGCCGTGGGATGCTCTCGGCTCCAGGCCATGGCGTCCCCTTGTGGTAGCAGGCATCATCTATTCCGAAGAAGCAAGCGCCTTCAAGCAAATCTTGACAGGTGAATCGACCCGAACCTCTACATGATGCAGTACAAATTCATAGACCTCTTTTCCGGCTGCGGCGGTCTATCTCTTGGGTTTTCCATGGCCGGCCTGGAAGGGCAGTTCGCCGTGGAAAAGGATGCGATGGCATTCGATACCTTCTCCGAAAACTTCCTTGGGAGCCGGAAGATTCCGGTCGCCAAATTCTCCTGGCCATCCTGGCTCAAGCAGAGAGCTTGGGCCATCGACGAGCTGCTGGCCGAGCACAGAGACCAACTTCTCGAATTGCAGGGGACGGTACAGGTTCTGGCTGGAGGCCCGCCCTGCCAAGGCTTCAGCTTTGCCGGCAAGCGCAAGGAAGCCGATCCGCGAAACATGCTATTCGAGAAATACGTGCAGGTCGTGGATGCAGTCAAACCCTCGGCGCTCGTACTCGAAAACGTCCCGGGGATGAAGGTCGCGCACAAGAATAAGCCCAGCGAGGGGGAAGAGCCCGAGCAGGCGTCCGAGTCGTACTACGAAAAACTCAAGAGGAGCCTCGAGGCCATTGGCTACGATGTTCACGGGCAAATCGTCGACGCCTCCCGCTTTGGCGTCCCGCAGAAGCGATCTCGCCTGATAGTCATCGGTCTTCGTCGGCACCTGTCCGTGGAGCTTAAAGGCGGCATCGGCCGTGCTTTTGAGATCTTGGAAGCAACCCGGGTTTTGCAACTCGAAGAACTGGGTCTTCTAGAAGTCACAACGGCTATGGACGCGATATCTGACCTGAGGACTAGTCGGTCCATTCGCCGACCGTGCATCGACCAATACTCGCCCCCTGGATTCGAGGAGGCGGAATACCTGGGCCCCGGTACTGTCTTCCAGAAGCTAATGCACAAGAATTGCCGCAACGATTCGATGGACAGCATGCGGCTGGCAAAGCATCGTGCCGACGTCCAAGAGCGTTTCCAGAAAATACTCGATGAATGCCCTAGGGGAGTGCGGATGAACGAAACCCACCGCAAAAAATACGGACTCAAGAAGCATCGGATCTTCCCTATGTCACCTTGGGATCCCGCGCCTACGATCACGACGCTGCCGGACGACGTGTTGCACTATGCCGAACCAAGGATCTTGACGGTGCGAGAGAGTGCGCGGCTGCAGAGCTTTCCCGATTGGTTCAGATTCCGCGGCAAATTCACCACGGGCGGAAAAATGCGTACTAAGGAATGCCCACGCTATACCCAGGTGGGCAACGCCGTTCCACCCTTGCTGGCCCGCGCCATTGGCCTTGCCATCGCAGCTACGCTTCTTGAGGCGGCCGACGCCTCCAAAAAAAGGCTGGCAGAGACACAGGACCAGCTCGACGCAACAGCAGCAATAGCCTAGGAGGGCTCGCATGGACGATACGCCTATCGGAATTCCTCGATTCCCGAGGGATCTGGTCGAATGGGCTGGTCATCATTCCGGAGGGGTCAAGCGACTTTTCGACTCCCATAGCGGGCGACCAGGAAAAGAGCTGCTGCGGACCAACCTGATCTCTAGGCTCGAGGTCTGGGCTGCGCAAGTTGCAGCGGGTGCGCCGGCCACTCCACGGATATTGTTGCTCGTTGGCGGACCCGGGAATGGCAAGACCGAGGCCATTGAGCACACGATCAACTGCATGGACAGCGGGCTAGGTTCCGAAGGACGGCTGATACAGACGCTTTCTGCAGCGTTTCACCCACCACCCGGGCAAGCCGTGGCAAGAATCGTTCGCGTGAACGCTGGCAGCCTCGCCGCTTCCGCAACGCCATTGGACCTCTCCATCGTGCAGGACGCCTCAGTGACAGCTGGGCATGAGGGGCGAACGGCAGCCGAACTGCTCATCGAAGAACTCCTCGCGCTGCTCGAAGGACCCGAATCGCGGCACTACCTTTGTTGCGTCAACCGCGGCGTCCTCGATGACGCACTAATACATGCCCTTGACAATGATCTCAGCAAGGCGCGGGCCCTACTCGAGGCTGTTACACGCTCGGTCAGCCTATCGTCGAATGCCCCTCGCTGTTGGCCCCTCGAAGGCTTCCCATCGATTGCCATATGGCCGATGGACGCAGAGTCGCTACTTGTCAGCCCTGAAGATGGGGCCACTTCCCCTGGTGCCGCCCTGCTGTCATACGCCACGAAGCCAGACCATTGGCCAGTTCCGGGAGGATGCCCAGCAGGCAGCGATTGCCCCTTTTGCAATAGCCAAGCCCTGCTCTCTCGCGAAGAGCCTCGTGCCGCCCTGCTGCAGGTACTTCGCTGGTATGAGCTTGCCAGCGGAAAACGATGGGGTTTCCGGGACTTGTTTTCCCTCGTTTCCTACCTGCTAGCTGGCAACGGTCCTGCCGGAGACGGTGATCAAAGCGATCCCTGCAAATGGGCCATGCATCTAGGAGAGCAGGACAAGTCGGGGCAGTTGGCTAGGAATCCACGTCGACAACAATTGACAGCCATATTCCACCTTGTAGCTTCTGGCTACCAGCACGCGCTATTCCATCGCTGGGATCCGGACGCTGCCAGCTCATTGCGACAGGACATCAAGGATCTTGGCCTTGACAAGGCAACTAGCGAAACACGCACCCTGTTGGGCCTTCAACACTTTTTAGCGGAACGCAAGACTCCGTATCTGCCAGCAACAATTGCCTCCCTGTTGGAAAGCCTGGTTGATTTGCTAGACCCCGCCCTGGCAAGTCCCGACGCCGAGGTCGCAGTCAGCAGCCGCAGCAAAGTCGTGCTGGGCGAACTGGACACTAGGTTCAGCCGGTCTCTCACCGGCGGAATCGATTTCATCCGCAAATATCAGGTGTTGTCTGCGACTGAGCTCGAATTATTGAAACGGTTGGCCAAGGCCGACAACATGTTGTCATCTCCCTCAGTGCGCCGGAAGAAACCGGTCGCAGCAAGCCGCATCCAACGCATCCTGCGCGACTTTGCATGCCGGCTGACCAGACGCAGCATCTGCACTCGCTCGGCCGTCATGGCAGATGCGCCCATTCTGCAATCCTTCCAACAAGTGGTAGAGGAAGACGACAAGGGGCAGCGCCTCTTCGAGGTCGCGAAACAAGTGAAGAACTTGTTGAACAAGGGCCAAGGCTTCGAGGTCTCACTTACGACGACATTTGGGCAACCTCTTCCCCCATTGCAACGCCAGGCAACTCTGGTCGTACCTGTCCGGCAAGTTCGAATGCTTCACTTGCCGACGGAGGGAAGGCCACGTTCCCCCATCTGTTTCCTAGACGTCGGTGCGGGCCAGTCTTCGCAACCGATTGCGTTGACCTACGACTTGTTCAAGGCCCTAAAGGAGATGGAGCGCGGACTCTCTCCCGCCGCGCTGCCTCGGACAGTCGTTGCGTTGCTCGATACGACGAAGGCAAGACTATCCGGACCGATCGTGCGCGACTCGGACATTCTTATGGATGCAAGGATCAGGATTGGCGCCGACGGCACCGAGATTGGGAAGTCCTGGAACGGATTTGTCGCGCTCGACATCAAGGAGCAGGCATGACGTTGGCTACCTTTAAGCAAGCTCCCTGGAAGCGAGAAAACACTCATGCCAAATACAAGGAGTCTGCACTCTCGATAAGTCCATCCCCTGAATATGCAAGCTCCGAGGTTCTGGTCGCGTCGCTGTATCGGACGATTGGGTTCGCATCAGCTAGCGAGGGAAGTGTTCCGCAGGCGGGCCGAGACTTGGACCGGAAGCTACAGAGGCTGCGTGACAAACGTCTTCCACCTCCCAACGGCACGACCTTGCGTGTTGATACCTGGAATACGGTACTCCACGGCGTCCTAGAGAGTCCCAAGCTACCGAACCAATCATCCAAGCGATTCCTGCAAGTAACACCGATGGTTCCGTCGGTTGCGCTTTTTTCTGGGTCCGCCCGCCTCAGCAGTAATTCATGGCCAGCCGGAAGCTTGGTAAGACGCATGGTCTGGCTTGGCTCTAAAAACCACGAAACCGCTTTGCGTCTCTGGACGGATCTATTTCTCGCCCTGAGCATCGGCGAGCAGGATGATGTCTTTGCCCAATGGCTTGAACAAGAAACGTTCGCTTGGAATGGACCTTCCTCGACCTGGCAGCTTGCCCCTGTCGCGGCATCAGACGTCGCGACGTTGGCCAGTGCAGATTTTGATGAAGTGCCATTCCTACCTGCGAGGCAATTTGCGAAAGATCTGCGGGCGGTCATCGATGCTAAGGAGGCAATGACTCGTCGACAATGGACAAGCTTGCTCGAGGCCGTCCTCAGGCTGGCGGCAGTAGCGCACCTAACTTGGCTCTGCGATGTACAAGCGAGGACATGGCGCTGCCTCTCAGAAGCCCTTGCCGGCAAGGGCCCAGCGGGAGAAGCAGAGGCCCGGCTATCAATTTTTCCCAATGCACCCCAGTACATGACGTATGGGGGCAAGGCATTGCACGGGCTCAAGGACCGGGCTTCAGGCTATCTTGCGGCGCGCCTGGGAATCAACACTCTCCTATGGTCATTGGAGCAGGCTGGCGCGCCCTTTACAGAAGACCTCTCGTCCAGCCAGGGCATCGCGCGACTGTGCCAGCATGTCCGTAACCACGGAGCGGCCCTAGAGGCAGTCGGAATAGCGGCAACCCTAGTCGACATCCGGGAGCGTGAGGCCCGAGCACTCAACTGCAAGAAGGGTATCGGGGCGAACCTGCTTGAGTTCGCCAGACACGCTCTCGGCCAACGCCAGACCGCGGTCCACTTGCTGCGAGGATATGACCAGGGCTATGTCCTTAGGAAAAAGGGCAGCAGTCCGGCCAGCCCCTGGGTCGTATCTCTTGGCCCTGTCGCCGTGCTCGCACTTGTGCACTGTGCCCTAGCGGGCATGGGTGGGCCTCGCTCTATTCATCGGCTCGGCCAGCACCTAGCAGCTTATGGCATCGTGGTCGACCGCTACGACATCGCGAGGAATGATTTGGGCCAACAACTAAGGATGCTTGGCCTCGTGCTCGACAGCCCTGATGCAGAGAGCGGCATGCTCTTGCTACCGCCGTTTCCCATCACCCAGGCCACGACCTAAATAATGAACAGACTGGTACACGCACTTGCCGCCATCGTCCGCGACAAGATCGAGGATTCAGCAAAGGGACGCACGGGCAGCAACAACTTTGAAGCGCGATTCATCTTCCATGGGCCGCCACTTGATCTCCTTGAAAGTGTGTTCGAAGAGCTTGCCCGTCTGGGCGGTATGCCTCCCTTATCGGGACAAGGTCCTCACCAGGTAAGTCCGCCGGTTTTACTCCAGCTTCCCGCTGGCCAGACCGCAGGTTCCAACCCCGGAATAGGTGTGTCGGGCAAGTGTGACGAAAACCACTTGCTCGACATCCGCAATAACCCCAGCAGTCCTAGCTTTGTAGCGCTCATGCCCCCTGGGCAGCACAACAACAGGTCGGTGGCATCAACGACTGAGGAGTTCGGAATGAACGCCTCCAGCAACACCGGACATGCGACCTTCGATGAGTGGTGGGAAGACGGGTTTGTCCAACATCTAGTTATCCAGGGCTTGAAGAACGCTGGATTGGAAGAGGGTGCTCTCGATGACGGGAAGCTGCTCGTCGAGCATGCGGCCGCTGCGATCGACGAAGTAGATCGGGACGAGGGCAGCCGCATGGCCGTCTGGCGTTTGCTGTCCCGCATCTATTCCATTCAAGGCAACACACTAGGGCTGTCACCCGGTTCTGCGCTGTCACTCGCTTGCGGCATTCCCCCGATGCAGGATGGTGGGACCGCCGCCAAGCCATCCCTACGCATCTTGGAACAAATCGCCGATGAGATGGCAGATGGCTTTAAGACTGGTGTGGATCGCATGTTGAACAGCCCCAGTGCCAGCGAAGCCGCCAAGAAGGCACTCCCGGTTTTCCTCACCCATATACAAGCGGGCTGCGAAATACCCACGACCTTCGAGCGCGCGACACAAGCCTTCTACTTACCGCAGGACTCGCTGGAACTTGAACCGCCTCCATCATGGTGGACAACCCTTACAACCGAATGCTGGTCCGAACTTCTCTCGGAAGAACTAGACGAGGCCACAGGGGATCTGACCGTCGCTTGCGCCAATGCCATTCTTCCCGTGACCCGAGGCATGCCGGCAGTCGTGCGTGATTGCGTCGAACTTTCCATATCCGTCGATCCCATTGAGGGGAAGGAGCCGGTCCAGGTACTCCTCACTGGTGGATCCATGGGAAAGACAGCGCTACCGATCCAAGTCGATGGAACCGTCGCACACCACGATACGCCTTCGCTGTCGGGACAGAAGACGCCAATCACCTATAAGGTTGCAGCTTCTGGCCGAAAGGCTGCAACGGCCCGGGTTATCTCGCTCGCGAGTTGGCTTCCAGGCATCCTGGTTACATGCAGGATGGCGAATAAACTCTCGCCACCGAAGAAGCCCACCAAGACCAACACAGGAGCAGATTGGGAAGCCTCCTTGTCGTTGCCCGGCTCAGGGCGCTACGAACTGCTCCTACTTGTCTCACCGGGCGTGAGCATCGCCGCAGCGGCGGGCGTCCCCGACGATGCGACCGATAGGCTCAGCGAAGGCCGCGAAGACTTGCTTGTCCATGAGGTCAGGCCGGGCGAATTCCAGGTGGAGATAGATGCAGATGGTAAGTATCAGCTTGAGATTTCCTTCCACCCCGTCGGACGGCCCGGGATTGAGAACTGCAGGGTCTACATCACCTGCGAAGAGGCCAAAGAGGAAGGCTGCAGGAGCGAGTTCGAGCGACTTATCAAGCTCAACCGCCAACACCTAGAAAAATTCGATACGAAGGCCGTCGTTCAACTTGATCGTCATGCTCGATCTTCGAGCCTGCAATCATGGATCCTTGACGAACAGAACGTCGCGACATCTTTCATTCCGCTTGTGCTTGCTGATGACTATGCGTCCAAGTGGGCCCCGCCAGACTGGAATGCGTCCCACGGACCGATCTTGTCGCAAGCCCGGTTCCTGCATGATCCCCGACCAGAGGCAACATTGTTCCAAGCTCCGCCGGGCTTTGTCGATGCTCGCGAGAAGATCGCCGCGCGCATAAGGCAAACCAGTGAACAGGCTGGCCTCCTCGAGTCAGCACCGCTAGGCAAGTGGATTTCTCAAGATCCCGGCTTTCGTGCCCTTGTTGAGGTCTACCTAGATGCATACATGATCTGGCTCGCTGCCGATCGGGACATAGCATGCTGGGTCGATGCCATTGCCGTGTGCCCGCGGGAAGCGGACGGTCGCACCCTCGGCCGCATACCAGACGCAATCATCCTTTCCCCGTTGCATCCCCTGCGGCTGGCGTGGCATTGCCTTGCTCAGCAGGCGCTCTTCGACGAAGTGGAGGGAGACGACAAGCGCCCCTGTCCCGCAGCCAGCATCCTAGATCCCGACTGTGTCCCCGACTTACTGGCAATGTCTCTGCAGGCCCCAGGGGGGCCTGCGGGTATAGACCGAATCGACTTCCTGTCCGTCGAGTGCAACTCGGACTATTGGTCAGTGCTGTGGAACGGTTCGCGACTTAGCGAAATCGCGATCAAGTCACGGCAAGCCCCTTTCGACCACACCTTCGGCCTAGTAGTAGGCGGTATCTCGAGTGGATTCAGTCCTGCGCAAGTCGCGAGGGCGCTCGAGGATGTCTCGGACTTGCTCGCGGCAAAGCCTGTGGTCAGCCTTGTGGTGTCCAGCGCTGGCGGAGCTACCGACGCTTGCAACGAAGGATTGGCTGTTTGGTGTTCTCAAAGATTCGGCAGCGGGCAAAAAACTACGTCTAGGCAAGGTGTGGGCCCACGGATACTAGAGGTCTTTGATACGCGTCCCCTTAGCTCGCGTCCCGATCAGGCTGCAATCGCCAACCTCTCCGAGGATACGGGCAACCATGTGCGATGGTTCGAAGGGCAGCCACCGGGAACTCAGCCCGACCTGGGAATCATCGCCCAGCTGGACTCCGCCCAGCCCGAGTCTACGGAGGTCGGGATGCGATCGCCCCTCGGTTTTGGGGGGTTGATCCGGCATAGGGTTCGGCGCCAGCTGCATGGATCTTTCTTGAGCGAGTCACGACAAGGATTGCTCATGCCGCCATCGGGCGACGTATTCGCCGACAAGGTGTCCGCCTGCATAGTCGCCTTGGAGGGCGGTCAGGACGGAAAGATCGGACTTCAATTCGCACCGAACGTGCATGCGATTTCAAACATGCTCGAGGAAAAAAAGGCGGGCTTCGTAGCGGTTTCTTCATCGGCGATCGACCCTGCCTGCTTCCTCGGAGGTTGGATCAAGGGGACCTATTTATGGGATTACGATTTGCCGGCCTACTCGCATCGCGCCGGCGACACCAGCGGCTACTACCTGCTGTCCCAAGTAAGAGGCGCTGACCGCGAGGCCCTTGGAAGAGTGCTTGAGCCGTTACCCGGATGCAGGGAACTTCCGGATACGCAAGTCGAACAAATACTCCTCGAGGTTGCGAGGCGTGGCATTCCTACCGTACGCGGCCTCTCCGGTGACGACACTGGGGCGACCGGCGACCTGGGCCTATTCCTAGCAGTGAGGTTGCTGCAAGACCAGTTCCGGGTATCAGGCAACGTCGATAGCTTGCTGCCGGTCCTTTCCGGCTCGTCCGACGACGCTTCTATTGCGCTCATTATTCCGGTCGATCCCTTCCGCGGCTATCTGGCGGACCTCGCCCGGTCGCTAGGCAAGGAACGAAAGGATGCGTCGCTCTCGCGCCCGGACCTTCTAGTCATTGGCATCCACGCCAGTGAAACCAAAATCCGCATTCACCTCACGCCAATAGAGGTGAAGTGCAGGCAAGGAAGTACCTTCAGCCCGAACGATGCGAGGGAAGCCATTGCACAGGCCAAGTCGTTGTCTTCGCTTCTAAAAGGTGTCAAGGAGCGCGCGAGCAGATCCGTTGCCTGGCGGCTCGCGTACCAGCACCTGTTGCTATCGATGATCGGGTTTGGCCTGCGCGTCTACAGTCAGCACGAACTCGTCGCCAAACAGGCCGGACGATGGGCGGGTTATCACGAGCGCATCGCTGCGGCGATCCTCGGTCCTGACGCCTCTATTACGATCGACGCCAACGGTCGTCTCATAGTTATGGATGGTTCATCGGACAGCGAGGCGCGTGATCACGATAGTGATGGCTTCGCTGAGAGCGTATTCATCTCGCCCAAGGATGCGGGTCGCATGGTCGCAGGAGATGCGCAAGGTTTCTACGATGCTGTTCGCACCAAAGTCGGGAGCTGGAATCTGCTACCGTCGACGGACCAAGCAAACGAGGCTGGGAATTCAGGTGAGAGTTCCGCCCTCTCCCGAGTCGATACTGGTGCCGACAACGATAGGACAGCGGAGAGGCCTACGCAGGAACTGTCCACAATCGGCAAAGCGACCGACGATCCATCGGCCGGATCGATCAGACCCTCTTCACCGACCGGTTCCCCGGATATCGTTCCAGCCCACGCTACATCAGAAGTCTCACGTGGAATCGTCCTCTCCGTTGGTCGAACAGTCGATGGCTTCGAGCCCCGCCCCCTGTCCTTAAACATCTCGGATACGAGGCTTAACCAGCTCAACATCGGGGTGGTCGGCGACTTGGGAACGGGCAAGACACAGTTGCTCAAGTCGTTGATCTTCCAGATTGCCACGGCACGTGAGGACAATCGAGGTATCAAGCCCAGGCTCCTGATATTCGACTACAAGAAAGACTACAGCAGCCCCGACTTCGTGCAGGCAACCGGCGCACGAGTAGTTAAACCGACACGCTTGCCACTCAACCTCTTCGATACAGCATCCATGGGGGAGTCCGCTGCGCCGTGGCTGGATCGGTTCCGCTTCTTTACTGATGTGCTCGACAAGGTCTATTCAGGTATCGGACCGGTTCAACGCGACAAACTCAAGGGCGCAGTTCGAAATGCGTACGAGACTTGCTCCACCCAAGGGCGACAGCCAACCATCTACGATATCCATGCGGAATACCGCGAGCTGTTAGGTGGAAAGTCTGATTCGCCGATGGCAATCATCGATGATCTTGTGGATATGGAAGTGTTTGAGAAGGACCCATCCAAGACAAAGCCCTTCGACGATTTTTTTGATGGGATTGTCGTGATATCGCTCGACGCTATGGGTCAAGACGATCGAAGCAAAAACATGCTGGTTGCGATCATGCTAAATATGTTCTATGAGAACATGCTCAAGACGCCCAAACGTCCTTTTGTAGGCACCTCCCCTCAGCTGCGTGTGATCGATTCCTACCTGCTTGTCGACGAAGCCGACAACATCATGCGTTATGAGTTCGACGTTCTACGCAAGCTGTTACTCCAAGGTCGCGAGTTTGGAGCCGGGGTGATTCTGGCATCGCAATACCTGCGGCACTTCAAGACCAGCGCTACGGACTACAGGGAACCGCTTTTGACATGGTTCATCCATAAGGTGCCAAATGCGACGCCCGCGGAGTTGGGAGCGCTTGGCCTTACTTCAGACCTTGGGGAACTATCCGATCGTGTCAAGACACTGCCAAACCACCATTGTCTATACAAGTCGTTCGATGTGGCGGGCGAAGTCATTCGTGGACTTCCGTTCTACGAGCTAGAGAAGCAGCCCCCCGACAATCCGTAGCTCGAGGATCAGGCATGGTTGACTTTCTTTCCCCCAAAGAACGATCGGAAAGAATGTCGCGGATCGTGGGCAAAGATACGCGACCCGAGCTGGCACTGCGGAGGGTCTTGCACGGGTTGGGTTTTCGCTATCGGCTACACGGAGCGGGTTTGCCGGGCAAGCCCGATCTCGTGCTGCCACGCTACAAGACAGTGGTCTTCGTTCATGGTTGCTTCTGGCATCGACATGCCGATTGCAGCATCGCCACTACGCCCAAGAGCAATACATCATTCTGGATCGAGAAGTTCCAAAAGAACATGGCTCGGGATGCTCGCGTGACAAAGGCACTTGAAGAAGCAGGCTGGAAAGTCCTTGTGGCATGGGAGTGCGAAGTTGCTTCTGTGGCCAAAGCTAAAGCCACCGGGGAAAGGCTGGCAATGCTGATCCGCAGCGAACGATGAAATTACCCAATGCGCTGCGACCCGAGATCTTCATTCGCGAGTTCCTGAAACAACTGCGCTGCACTACTTGCCAACGTCGCAGCAATCCACATGATTGTCCCGATGAGCAAATGACTGTGCCTTCTTGAGCGTCCGAGTTGCAGAAGCTCGGGCCTTAATCTGCTTCTATTTGGCCTTCACACGACCGACCACACGTTGCGGCAACAACAGGTACGTAGACCGTGTGCGTTTTCCTAGTGCCCATTTCGCGAGCCGATTGCACGAGCAAAGCCTCGATGTCCTGGCTCGCTTCGAAG
The DNA here is from genome assembly GCF_037204085.1 of Variovorax sp. CCNWLW235. NCBI lineage: Bacteria > Pseudomonadati > Pseudomonadota > Betaproteobacteria > Burkholderiales > Comamonadaceae > Variovorax > Variovorax sp. CCNWLW235. The sequence continues at coordinate 178,094 of NZ_JBBCBW010000007.1, forward strand.
GCCGCAAGCGCGGCATCACTCATCGGCTTTTTCTGCGACCTCGCGCAACGCTTCGGTGTTTCGCTAGAGATCGAATTGGTTCCTTTCAAGATTTCTTGAGAGAGCCGGCCGACCTCATCCGCCAGATCCGAAGCAATCCACATGATGTTGTCCCGATGCCTCGCCCCGATCACTTCGAACCACTCACCCCCATCCCCATAGCAGCAACTCAAAAGAGATTGCAATTGGGACACCTTGTTCTCAAGAATGTCTGACGCGTCCAAGGGGAGCCTCCGCTTTTACTAAGCAATCCTTAGTGTAGCCAATGCCAGAAACTTTGAGCATCCCTGATCGAATTTGTTAGGGGTGCTTTTTTTGTCGGTACTTGCAAAGCGCCTAAAGGCCGCTCGACTTCGGGCCGGCTTGTCGCAGGAGAAGTTGGGAATCATGGCCGGCATCGACGAGATGTCATCGAGCGCCAGAATGAACCAATATGAGCGGGGCAAACACGCGCCGGATTGGTTGACCGTAGAACGGTTGGCTGCTGTGCTCAACGTCCCGGTCGCTTACTTCTACGCCACGGATGACGATGCGGCAGAACTGCTGCTCGCCTTCTACGCGCTCGCGCCCGATGCGCGTGGTCGCGCGCTTGAGTTGATCAGGGCAATGTCGTAATCCAGGAACGCCCGTCCACCGGAGCCCGCATGCCGCCCTCTTCCCCGTCTCCTTCCCCCTCCACCACCCACCCCCACTACGACCGCCTCATCACCGCAGCCCGCGCCCTCCCTCCCCTGCGCGTCGCAGTCGTCCACCCAGCCAACGCCGTATCCCTCGAAGCAGCCCTCGCCTCAGCCGCACTCGGCCTCATCGCCCCAACACTCATCGGCCCCCGCGCAAAAATCGAAGCCGCAGCACGCGAGGCGAATGCAGACCTCTCCAACATCCCCATCGTCGACACCCCCACAGCCACGCCGCAGCCGACGCGGCCGTAGCCATGGCCTTGCGCGGCGAGGTCGATGCGTTGATGAAGGGCAGCCTGCACACCGATGAGCTGATGGGCGCGGTGGTGCGGCGCGAGGGCGGGCTGCGCACGTCGCGGCGCATCAGCCACTGCTTTGTGATGGACGTCCCGGGGCACCCGCAGCCGCTCATCATTTCTGACGCGGCCATCAACATTGCGCCCACGCTCGATGAAAAGGTCGACATCGTGCAGAACGCGATCGACCTTGCGCATGCGCTGCAGATGCCCGCGGTGCGGGTGGCAATTCTCTCGGCCACTGAAACGGTGAGCACCAAGGTGCCTTCCACGCTGGATGCGGCGGTGCTGTGCAAGATGGCCGACCGCGGGCAGATTACCGGCGCAGAGGTCGACGGACCGTTGGCCATGGACAACGCCATCGACGCGGAGGCGGCGCACATCAAGGGCATCGTGTCGCCGGTGGCGGGCCGCGCCAATGTGCTGATCGTGCCCAGCCTGGACGCGGGCAACATGCTGGCAAAGAGCCTCACCTTCTTAGGCGGGGCGTATGCGGCGGGCATTGTGCTGGGCACGCGGGTACCGGTCATCCTGACGAGCCGGGCCGACTCGGAGCCGGCGCGCCTGGCCTCTTGCGCGGTGGCGTCGATGCTGGCCAAGGCGGGGCGCGAGCGACTCATCAAGGCGGTGGGCTGACGCCCCTTTTCGAAGCCCGGCGGCAACCCGCATTTGTATGCCGGCACACCGCTAACCCCCTATAGGTAGTTCTCCCTCGTTTCAGGCTGCCCCGCACCACCCAAACTGCTGCCAAAGGCGCATCATCGCCTTGGGCGAACCCGCGTTGCAGACCGTGTGCGAGGCAGAGCATGACAAGGTTCAAGAAGGTCTTCTGGATCGGCACTGGGCTCGCCGTGCTGGGTGCGCTCGGTGCCTTTCTGGTGGTCAATGAACTGAAGACTTCGCGCCTGCAATCCGCCCTGTGGCGCGACTTTTCCGCCGGCGCCACCTTCAGCGTCGATTCGGGCCCCAGCAATGCCATTCGCTTTCCCCAAACGGGGCCTTACGACGAACGGATGGGCTATCACGACCTGCCCCGCTTCATCGAGCGGCTCGGGCCGCATGGCTTCACCATCACCCGGCAGGCGCGCATGTCGCCGCGGCTCATCGAGCTGCAGGAGCACGGGCTTTTTACGCCCTACCGCGAAAAGAACCAGGCCGGCCTTACGGTGCGCGACTGCCGCAACACGGCGCTGCTGCACACGCGGGTGCCGCAGCGCGCGTACGAGCGCTTCGAAGAGGTGCCGCCGCTGCTGGTGAGCAGCCTGCTGTTCGTCGAAGACCGCCACCTGCTCGACGCGGAGCCGCCGCAGCGCAACCCGGCGCTCGATCCCGAACGCTTTGCCAAGGCCGCGCTGGAGCATGGGCTGCGGGTGTTCAGCCCCAGCCAGTCGGCCACGGGCGGCAGCACGCTGGCCACGCAAATCGAAAAGTACCGCCATTCGCCGCACGGCCGCACGGGCTCGGTGCGCGAAAAGCTGCGGCAAATGGCGTCTGCATCTGTGCGGGCCTATCAAGACGGCGACGACACGCTGGCGCGGCGCCGGCAGATCGTGGTCGACTACCTCGACACGGTGCCGCTGGCCGCGCGCGCCGGCATGGGCGAGGTGCACGGTATGGGCGACGGGCTGTGGGCCTGGTATGGGCGCGACTTTCGGGAGGTGAACCGCCTGCTTGCCGACCAGGCGGAGGGCGCCGCGCCCACGCCCGATGCGCTGCGGCGCCAAGCGCAGGCCTTCAAGCAGGCGCTGTCGCTGATGATTGCGCAGCGCCGCCCGTCGCAGCACCTGCTGGGCGACGGCGCAAGCCTGGGCCGGCTCACCAATAGCTACCTGCGGCTGATGGCCGAGGCGGGCGTTATTTCGCCCACGCTGCGCGATGCGGCGCTGCCCCTGCCCTTGCACCTGCGGCCCGAGCTGCCCCCGACCGCGCGGCCCGACTTCGTTCAGCGCAAGGCCACGAGCGCGCTGCGCACCCACATTTCCACCCTGCTCGACGTGCCGCGCGCCTATGACCTGGAGCGGCTCGACCTGGAGGCCGAAACCAGCCTGGACGGCGAGGCGCAAGCGCTGGCGGCACAGGTGCTGGCCGGGCTGCGCACGCCGGCTGCGGCCAAGGCGGCGGGGTTGTACGGCCCGCACCTGCTGGATGCGGGCGCAGATCCGAGCCCGCTGGTCTACAGCTTCACGCTTTTCGAGCGCGGCCCGCAGGGCAGCCTGCTGCGGGTTCAGGCAGACAGCATCGACCAGCCCTTCGACGTGAACCAGGGCGCGCGGCTCGACCTTGGCTCCACCGCCAAGCTGCGCACGCTGGTGAGCTACCTAGAACTGGTGGCCGAGCTGCACGCCAGCTGGGCCGGCCTGGGCACCGCGCAGCTCACGGCACTTGCGCCCAGCCCGCGCGACCCGCTCGGCGTGTGGGCGCGGCAGTACCTGTTGCGCGCCAAGGACAAGCGCCTGGCGCCCATGCTCGAAGCGGCCATGGAGCGAAAGTATTCGGCTAACCCGGGCGAAGCCTTCTTTACCGGCGGCGGCCTGCACCAGTTCGAAAATTTCGAGCGCTCGCGCAACAACGAGTTCATCACGGTGCGCGAAGGCTTCAAGCATTCGATCAACCTGGTGTTTATTCGCCTGATGCGCGACGTGGTGCGTCACCGCATGTTCGGCGGCGAATCAGACGCGGAGCAATTGCTCAAAGACCCGGCCGACCCGCGCCGGCGCGAACTGCTCGTGCGCTTTGCCGACCGCGAAGGCTCGGCCTTTCTGATGCGCTTCTATCGCAAGTACCAGCGCCTGCCGGCTGCCGATGCCCAGGCCTTGCTGCTGCGCGGCGTAAGGCCTTCGGCACCGCGCCTGGCCAGCGTGCTGTTCACCGTGGAGCCCGAGGCCGACGAGGCACGGCTCGAAGAACTGCTCTCGCAGAAGCTGGGCCGCGCATACGACGGCTCGCCGCGCGAACTGCGGGCGCTGCGCACCACCTACGCCAACCTTTCGCTGGCCGACCGCGGCTACGTGGCGCGCGTGCATCCGCTGGAGCTGTGGCTGGTGGGCTATTTGCGAAAGCACCCCGGCGCCACGCTGGCCGAGGTGCTGAACGCAAGCACCGGCGAACGACAAGAGGTCTACGCCTGGCTCTTCAAGACGCGCCACAAGAGCGCGCAAGACACGCGCCTGCGCGAGCTGATCGAGATCGACGCCTTCGCGCAAATCCACCGCTCGTGGCAGCGCCTGGGCTATCCGTTCGAATCGCTCACGCCTTCATATGCAAGCGCGATCGGCGCATCGGGCGACCGGCCGGCCGCACTGGCGGAGCTGATGGGCATCATCGCCAGCGACGGCATGCGCCAGCCGGTGCAGCGCGTGGGCTCTCTGCACTTTGCGCGCGACACGCCATACGAAACACGGCTGGAGCCCCGCAACGCAAGCGCCGAGCAGGTGCTGCCCGCCGAGGTGGCCGCCACCGTGCGCCAAGCGCTGGTCCAGGTGGTGCAAGACGGCACGGCCCGTCGGCTTAAGGGGGTGCTGGTCGATGCGAACGGCCGCGCGCTCGAAGTGGGCGGCAAGACCGGCACGGGTGATCATCGCTACGGGCACACGGGCGGCGGGCGCAAGTCTGCAGAGCGCAAGATCAGCCGCTCGGCCACCTTCGCGTTCACCATTGGCGACCGCTACTTCGGCACCATCATGGCCTACGTGCACGAGCCCCATGCCGCGCGCTACAAGTTCACCAGCGCGCTGCCAACGCAGTTGCTCAAGTCGCTGGGGCCGCAGCTGCTGCCGGTGCTGGAGCGCAGCGGCTGCGGCGGCGACTGAAACGCAACCGCGGGTGTAAAAAGGCGGCCCCAGCAAGAGAAAGGGCCTCCGATGCAAATCCGCGAACTCGCCACCGGCCTGCAGTTTCCCGAAGGGCCCATTGCCATGGACGACGGCTCGGTGCTGCTGGTTGAAATTGCGCGCGGCACGCTCACACGCGTGCGGCACGACGGGCTGGTGCAGGTGGTGGCCGACCTGGGCGGCGGCCCCAACGGTGCGGCCATTGGCCCCGACGGCGCGGTGTACGTGTGCAACAGCGGCGGCTTTCGCTGGCACACCGAAGCCGATGGCTGCCACCGCCCCGTGGGCCAGGCTGAAGACTATTCGGGCGGCCGCATCGAGCGCGTGAACCTTGCCACCGGGCAGGCCGAGCGGCTGTACGACACGGTCGACGGGAGCGCGCTGCGCGGACCGAACGACATCGTGTTCGACGCGCAAGGCGGCTTCTACTTCACCGACCTGGGCAAGACGCGCGAGCGCGACATGGACCGCGGCGGCGTGTTCCATGGCCACAGCGATGGCAGCGGCGTGCACGCGGTCGTGTGCCCGGCCATGACACCCAACGGCATCGCACTGTCGCCGGACGGCCGCACGCTTTATTACGCGGAAACCGAAGGCGCGCGGCTCTGGGCCTTCGACATCACGGCACCGGGCCGGCTGCGCAAGGACGGCTGGCCCTCCCCGCACGGCGGCCGCATGCTGTGCGCATCGCCCGGCGGGCACTACCAGCGCTTCGATTCGATGGCGACCGACGCGCTGGGCAACCTGTGCGTGGCCACGCTGCTGCACGGCGGCATCACCATCGTCGCGCCGGACGGCAGCACCTGCGAGCACGTGCCGCTGCCCGACCGCTACACCACCAACATCTGCTTTGGCGGGCGCGACATGCGCACGGCCTACGTCACGCTGTCGGGCAGCGGACGGCTGATTGCCATCGACGACTGGCCGACGCCGGGGCTCAGGCTCAACTACCAGGCCTGAGGGTTCGCGCGGTGTGCCGTGCAATCACGGCCTCTTCGTCGGTCTTGATCACCCAGGCGCTGACGGGACTCTCGGGCGTGGTCAGCCGCGTGGCGCCTTCAGCGTTTGCAGCCGTATCGACGTTCACGCCCAGCCAGTCGCATTCTTCGAGAATGCGCTCGCGCAGCGCGGCGGCGTTTTCGCCGATACCGCCGGTGAAGACGATCGCATCGACACCGCGCAGCGCCGCGGCAAGGCTGCCCATGTGCTGGAGCACCTGCTCCGCAAAGTGCGTAATGGCATCTGCGGCTGCCGGCACGGTTGAAGCCTCTAGCTCGCGCATGTCGCTGGACACGCCCGAAAGGCCCAGCAGGCCCGACTCGCGGAACAGCAGCTTCTCGACCTCGTCCGCCGACATGCCGCGCGAGCGCATCAGGTACAGCACCACGGCCGCATCGAGCCGGCCGCAGCGCGTGCCCATGGTGAGGCCGTCGAGCGGAGAAAAGCTCATCGTCGTTGCCACCGAGCGGCCCTGCGCCATGGCGCACATCGAAGCCCCATTGCCCAGGTGCGCGACGATCACGCGCTGTTGCGCGAGTTGCGGCGCGTGCTCGGCGAACTGCGCCACGATGGATTCATAAGACAGCCCGTGAAAGCCGTAGCGGCGCACGCCCGCATCGTGCAGTGCGCGCGGCAGCGCGAAGCGGCGGTTCACATCGGGCTGCGTGGCGTGAAAAGCGGTGTCGAAGCACAGCACCTGCGGCACGCCGTTGAATGCCTGCATGGCAGCCCGCACGCCCGCAAGGTTGTGCGGCTGGTGCAGCGGTGCCAACGGCTCCAGCGCTGCCAGTTCGGCAAGCACCGACTCATCGGCGCGCACCGGCTCCATGAAGCTGCCGCCGCCATGCACGATGCGATGGCCCACCGCGGCAATGCGGCTGGCGTCATGCTGGCGGGCGTGCCACTCAAGCAGCGCGGCCAGCGCGCCCTGGTGCGAAGCCTGGTCGCCTTCGAGCGCAGCATCGTGCAGCATGCCGCCGCTTGCATCGTGCACTCGCAGCCTGGGCTTGAGGCCAGTGCCGAGGCCATCGGCCTGGCCCGACCAGCGCGCAACGGGGAGCGAGCCACCGCCCTCGGCCGCGTCGAACAGCGCGACCTTGATCGATGACGAGCCGGCATTCAGCGTAAGCAGCGAATCGGTCATGAAAAGAGTGTTGAGGCGGGCCCGTTTTCTCGGAGGATCGTACAAGAAAGCTGGACAACCTTGCTAACGGCGCGGGGCTTGCGGCGGCAGACTTGTCTTCGGCTTTAGGGCCCCGTTCGCTTGACCCTCAACCCGACACAAAGGAGTTCTGCATGACCAAGCCACGATATCTTTCCCGGCTGTGGGCGCCCGCCCTGGCCGCGGCGCTGCTCAGCCTTGGCGCTCTTGTGCCTTTGCACGCGGCGGCCAATACCGCAGCTTCGCAGCAAGTGGCGGAGAGCAACCGCCAGTTCATTGCCGATGCATTCGCGCAGTGGCAGCAAGGCGGCAAAACCTTCTTTCATGATGTGCTGTCGCCCGACGTGGTGTGGACCATCAAGGGCACGAGCCCCATGGCCGGCACCTACCGCGGCCGGCAAGATTTTCTCGACCGTGCGGTAAAGCCTTTTGCCGACCGGTTGTCCGCGCCCATACGCCCGGTGGTGAAAGACATCTGGGCCAACGGCAACGACGTGGTCGTGCACTGGGACGGCGCCACCACCGCGGCCGACGGCGTGCCCTACAACAACAGCTATGTGTGGATCTTCCGCATGAAGGACAGGCGCGCGAGCGAGGTCGTCGCCTTTCTCGACCTGGCGCCTTACGACGACGTGCTCCGGCGAGTGCCCGCCCCCAGGTAGGCGGCCCTACGGCCTTGCAGGGGCCGGATACGCCTGCTGGATGAGCATGCGCAGCGTATCCGCCACGCCATGCCGGCCGCCGCGGCGCCATGCCAGGTGCAGCTCGACATCGAAGCCGCTCGCATCCTGCAGCGGCCTGAACACCACGCCGGCATAGCGCAGCCTGTGCGCGGAGTGCGGCACCACCGCCACGCCCACCCCCGCGTTCACCAGTGACAGTATCGAATGGGTGTGGCTCAGCGTTTGCACCACCTCGGGCGCGACACCTTCGGCGCGCAGCCGCCCGGCCACCAGCTCGTAAAGGTAGCGCGACTCCGATGGGCAGAACTCGATGAAGGCCTGCCCTTCGAGCGCGTCCAGCGGAATCGATTCAAGCTGCGCCAGCGGGTGCTCCGCCGGTACTGCAAGCACAAAGGGCTCGCGGAATATCGCGGCCGATTCGGTAAAGCTGCGCGGCGCAAACGGCCGCACGATGCCCAGCTCGACTCGGTCGGCGCCAATGGCCTCGATCTGGTCGGCGGTCTGCATCTCGCGCAGCATCACCTGCACGTCGGGCAACTGGGCGCGCACCGTGGCCAGCAGCTGCGGCAGCATGGTGAAGCTGGCCGCGGGAATGAACCCCATGGTCACGCTGCCGGCATCGGCGCGCATGGCGCGACGCGCGGCCAGCGTGGCCGCCTGGCTGCGGCGCAAGATGTCTTCGGCCTCACGCAGAAACACCTCGCCGGCGGGCGTGAGCCGCACGCTGCCGCCGGCACGCTCCAGCAGCAGCACGCCCACTTCATGCTCCAGCAGCTGGATCTGCCGGGTGAGCGGCGGCTGTGTCATGTTCAGCGATGCGGCGGCGCGGCCGAAATGCAATTCGGTGGCAACGGCCACAAAGCAGCGGAGTTGGGTGAGCTGGAACACGATTCAAATCTTGAATGGCGGCATCCCATGTATGGATTGGACGCTGTTGCCGGTGGCTCCTAGAGTAGCCGTTCTCCGCGCTTCATCCATTTTCCAATCCTGTATTCGACATGAGTTCTTTCCAAGGCCGCGCGTTGCGCGAGGCACTCAACGGCATCTCCGGCATTCTGGTAACGCCCTTCGACGCCAGCGACGCCATCAGCGTTGCACCGCTCAAGCCGGTGGTCGACCGCGCCGTGCAGGCCGGCGTGCATGTGCTGGTTGCCAACGGCAACACCAGCGAGTTCTACGGCCTGCAGGCGCACGAGGCCGAGCGCATGGTGCATGCCACAGCCGAATGCATTGCGGGCCGCGTGCCCCTGTTGGCGGGCGTGGGCCGCAGCGTTCACGAGGCCTGCGCCCTGGCACGTGCCTCGCGCCAGGCAGGTGCCGACGCGCTGATGGTGCACCAGCCGCCCGACCCCTTCGTTGCGCCGCGCGGCGTGGTGGCGTACCTGCGAAAGATCGCGGACGCGGCCGATGGCCTGCCGATGGTGCTGTACCTGCGCAACGAGAACATCGGCCTGGCCGCCATCGAAGAGCTCTGCCGCATCCCCGAGATCGTGGGCGTGAAATGGGCTTCGCCCACGCCGCTGGTGCTGGCCGAGGCCATGCGCCGCACCGCCGACCGCCAGCTGGCCTGGGTGGGCGGCCTGGCCGAAGTGTGGGCACCGCCCTTCTACGCCGTGGGCGCACGCGGGTTTACCTCGGGCCTCATCAACGTGCTGCCGGAGCGCTCGGTGGCCATCTACAACGCGCTCGAAGCGGCCGACCATGCGCTGGCCATGCGCCTCATCGGCGAGATGCTGCCCTTCGAAGAGCTTCGCGCGCAAGAAAACAACGGCACCAACGTGACCGTGGTGAAGACCGCACTGCAGTTGATGGGCAACGACTGCGGCGCGACCCGTCCGCCTTCGGCCTGGCCGTTGACGGACCACCAGCACCGGCAGCTGCATGCACTCATGTCGGGCTGGAACCTGCTGCGCTGATCTCTTGCGGCAGTGCGCGGATTCGAAGTTGCCGCTCTCTCTTTCTTTTTCTCTCTCCATAACTATTAAGGACAAACCAATGAACCATCGCCGATCGCTCCTGGCCCTTGCCATGCTCCTTCCGCTCTGCGGCGCCGCCAGCGCGCAGAACTTTCCCGCGCGGCCCATCACCATCGTGGTGGGCTCCAGCGCCGGCAGTGCCACCGACGGGTTGGCGCGCGCCATCGGGCTGGAGCTGACCAAGGAAACGGGCCAGCCCGTGATCGTCGACAACCGGGCCGGCGCGTTCGGCGGCATTGCGGCGCAGTTTGTCGCGCGTGCCCAGCCCGACGGCTACACGGTGTTCATGACCACCAACACCACGCAATCGGCCAACCCGCATCTGCAGAAAAAGCTTTCGTACGACCCCATCAAGGACTTCGCGCCGGTGTCGCTGTTGACCAAGGGCTACCAGCTGCTGGTGGTCAACCCGCAGGTCAAGGCCAACAACGTGGCCGAACTGATTGCCGCCGCCAAGGCCGCGCCGGGCAAGCTCAACTACGGCTCGGGTAGTTCGTCCGCGCAGGTGGCCACCGAACTGTTTCAGCAGATGACGGGCACCAAGTTCAACTACGTGCCCTACAAGGCCAACCCGCCGGCGGTGCTCGACCTGGTGGCGGGCCAAACCGACCTGATGATTGCCGACCTTGCCACCACCCTGCCCCACGTGAAGGCGGGCAAGCTGCGTGCACTGGGCGTGAGCAGCCCCAAGCGCCTGCCGCTGGTGCAGGGCGTTCCGGCCATTGCCGAATCGCTGGCGGGCTACGAGTTCGGCTATTGGAACGCGCTCTATGCGCCCGCCGGCACGCCGGCCCCGGTGGTGCAGCGGCTGAATGCGCTCATGCACCGCGCCATCGAAACGCCCGCGGTGCAAAAACTGGTCGAGCAGGCCGGCATGGAAGCCGCGCTCTCCACGCCCGAAGAGCTGGCGCGGTTCCAGCTGGCCGAACTCAGCCGCTGGGGCCAGATCATCAAGGCCGCGGGCATTGCGGCGGAATAGGCAGCGCTACCTGTTCAGGCCGGTTGCTCGTGCAGCGGGCCTGTGTACTCACCCCGGGCCGGATAGTCGTTCTTGATGACGAAATCCAGCGCCTGCACCATCTCCGCGAAGTTGGGGCGTACAAAAGGCATCGACTGCACCGAGAGGTAGTAAACGGTGTTGTCGGGCCTGACGAGAAACAAGCCTGGCTCCGAGAAAAGCGCCGGCTCCTCGATGCCGATGGACGTCTTGCCGCGAGACGCCGAAACGTACAGGCCCCACTCCCTGGCCTTCGACAGCGAAAGCCCGTAGCCGATGCGCAAGTTGGCTGCGCCGATCTTCTCGGCCATGGCGCGTGCGCGTTCTTCGCCGTCCGAGCTGATGGCAATGGTGCTGACGCCGCGCTCGGCGAATGACGGGGTCAGCCGCTCAAGCTCCTTCAGGTAGGTGGCGCAAATCGGGCAATGCAGGCCCCGGTAGAAGCACAGCAGCGTCATTCGCTCGGGTGCGTCGTCGGCCAGGCGAAAGGGGCCGCCGGCGAGGGTATCGACCACGAGTTCCGGGGCTTGTTGGCGGGGGGTCAGCATGTGGGTGTTCCTTTGAGGTGGTTGCAAACGAGCCTCAAAGATCGCATGCTTGCGATCATGAAGAGTCCAGATTCCATGATTCAAAGTCCAAAGCCGGCCAAGGCCGACCGTCTTGCGGCGTTCATCGAGGTGTTCAAGCTGCGGGTTGCCGTGCTCGCCGAGCCTCACACACGCGGACCGGTTTTGCTGCTTGCGGGCGAGGACGGAATGGACGGTGAAGCCGGTGCCCGGGTCGTCTTTCGGCTGCATGGCTTCAGCGCGTTGCCGCCTGATCTGCGTGTTGCGGCGCATGTCGATTTCGACAACGACACCAACCCGCTGATGAGCGCCATGCCCGACGAGATATCGGTGCCCCTGAAGGAGTCGCTGGCGCTGGAGGCCACCGCGAAGGCATTTCTTTCAGAGGCCATTGAAAGCCGATGCGGCCGCAGCGCCGCCCTGAACCGCCTTGCCGAAGTGCTCATGCTGATGGTGCTGAGAAGCGCGATCGACACTGGTGCGCAGAAGCCGGGTCTGCTTGCCGGGCTTGCGCACCCCGTGCTGCATCGCGCGCTGGTGTCGATTCACGAAGCGCCGTCGCGGCAATGGACGGTGGACGACCTGGCGGACCGAACGGCCATGTCCAGGAGCGCATTCATGTCGGCGTTTCGCGCGACGGTGGGTATGACTCCGATGGCGTACCTGAGCTCCTGGCGGCTCACGCTGGCACGCCGGCACCTGGCGGCCGGAGACGCCGTGAAGCTGACGGCGCGGCGGGCCGGCTTCGGGAGCGCCGCGGCTTTTTCGAGGGCGTTCTCCAGGGCGTATGGGCACGCGCCGGCCGAATTGAAGCGTGCCGCCGGCGCTTGACAATACCGCCGCACTTATCCAATACTCAACCCAACGGTTAACTATTGAATGAGAGGACACTCCGCATGAAATACCAGGGAAGCTGCCACTGCGGCCGCATCAAGTTCGAGGCCGAGGGCGAGATCGCTTCGGCTCTGTCGTGCAATTGCTCCATGTGCCAGCGCAAGGGCACGCTGATGTGGTTTGTGCCGCGCGGCAACATGCAGTTGCTCACGCCCGAAGAAGACACCAGCGTCTACCTCTTCAACAAGCACGTGATCAAGCACCGCTTCTGCCCCGAGTGCGGCATTCATCCCTATGGCGAGGCCAAGGCCCCGTCGGGCGAGCCGATGGCGGCCATCAACATCCGCTGCATCGAAGGCATCGATCTGCAGGCGATACCGGTCACGCAGTTCGACGGGCGATCGGTATAGGCTCGGCCTGGCTCGGCGCGTGCTTCAGCGTGAAGAGCCCCACGTCCACCCGCCCCGACAGAAAGCCCGCCTCGCAGTAGCAGAGGTAGTACTCCCACAGCCGCTTGAACGAGGCGTCGAATCCCAGCGGCTCGATGGACGGCCATGCTGCAAGAAAGCGGTGCCGCCATTCCGCGAGCGTGGCCGCGTAGCTGGCCCCGAACGATTCGGCGCACTCCAGCGTGAGGCCCGCGCGGGCAGCCTCGGCCTCGAGCGCGCGCACCGTCGGCAGCATGCCACCCGGAAAGATGAAGCGCTGAATGAAGTCAGGGCTGCGGCGGTACTGTTCGAAGTGCTGGTCCGCAATGGTGATGACCTGCACCACCGCCGTGCCGCCCGGCGCCAGGCGCTCGCGAAGCGTGTCGAAGTACACCGGCCAGTAGCGCTCGCCCACGGCTTCGAGCATTTCGATGGACACGATGCGGTCGTAGCGGCCCTGCACGTCGCGGTAGTCCTGCAGGCGCAGGTCGATTTGCGCTGACAGCCCCTCTTCTTGCACGCGCTGCTGCGCATGCGCGAGCTGTTCGGCGGAAAGCGTGAGGCCCGTGACCTGTGCACCGTGCCGCCGCGCCAGCGCGAGTGCGAGTGCGCCCCAGCCGCACCCGATTTCGAGCACCGAGTCGCCGGGCGCCGGCGCAAGCAGTTCGGCAATGCGATCGATCTTGGCCGCCTGCGCCTCTTCGAGCGATTCGTCGCCCGTGGCATACAGCGCGCTTGAATAGATCAGGTCGGCATCGAGCCACTGGGCATAGAAGGCGTTGCCCATGTCGTAGTGAAAGGAGATGTTCTGCCGGCTGCCGCGGCGCGTGTTGGCGCGCATGCGGTGCACGGCGCGGCCGAACCATTTCGCGGGCAGCGAGGCCTCGAAGACGCGGCCCCAGCCGGCCTCGTTGCGAATACCGAATTCGAGCAGCGCCGTCAGGTCATGGCTCGACCAGTCGCCATCGCGGTAAGACTCGGCAAGGCCGATGTCGCCTCGCAGCAGCATGCGCGCGAGCGGCCGCCAGCGGTGCAGCCTGATGGCGGCATGCGGGCCGGCCGCCGCGCCGCGGCCTTCCACGCGCTCGCCATTGGGCAGTTCCACGGAAATGGCGCCGCAGTGCACGCTGCGCAGCAGGCGCGCCAGCAGCCGGCGCAGCGGCCGACGAATCCAGGACGTTGGAGCAAGCCCCACGGGCGAGCCAAGTGCCGCAGCCTCGAGGCCGCTGGACGTGGAAGAAGTTGAATTGCTCATGAGTCCTTGGTTCCAGCAATGGTGACCGGCTTCGCGGGCGCGGGCGGGCAAGAGCGGAAGCGCGCGCCCTTCACCCACAGCTGCAGCGCCTCCCAGTGAATGGCGGCGATGACCTTGAAGGTCAGCAGCGGGTGGGAGAAAAAGGCCAGCGCCAGTGCCGCATCGCCCAGCGGTCGGCGCTGCGCATCCAGGCTCGCGGTGAGCACTGCGCCTTCCGCATCGCGCGCGGTAATGCCGATGCGTAGCCCCTTGCGCTCTGCATCAGGCGGCTCGACGCGAAAGTCGTAGCGCATGTCGATATCAAGAAACGGCGACACATGAAAGTGCTTGGCGCATTGCTGCGCGATGCGCTCGCCATGGCGCTCGGCCTCGCTCACCGGAATCAGGTAGCTGTGGCGCTGGCCGAATGTGTTGCTCACCTCGTAGAGCACGGCCTGCAGGCCACCGCCCTCCGGGTGGCCGCAAAAGTACACGCTGAGCGGATTGAACGCGTAGCCCAGGATGCGCGGCATGCTGAGCAGATGAATGGCGCCGCCGGTGCGCAGGCCCGCGGCATCGAGCTGCCGTTCCACATACCCGCGCAGCGCCATGCCGTCGCCCGCGCCGTAGTCGCTTTCATGCAGGCTGAACAGGTTGAAGCGGTTGAATGAAAAGAGCCGCAGCCTGCGCGAAAGCGCCGGCAATTCGTCGACGTCCACCAGCAGCGAGAACACGCGGTAGCCCAGCCGGTGGCGCGCCGGGCGCAGCCGCTGGTGCGTTACGCGGCCAAGATAGAGGGCGGAGCCTTGCTTCAAGCAGCCTCCGCCGCAGCGGTGGGACGCAGCTTGATGCGACCCGATTCGTTCGGCACAGTCCACGGGCGGCGCAAGCCGCCCAGCGCCTCGGCCACGGCCAGGCCGGCCTGCAACCCGTCTTCATGGAAGCCCGATCCGAAGTAGGCCCCGCAGAACCAGGTGCGGCGCTGCCCCTGCAGCGACCAGAGTTCGTCCTGCGCGCGCATGGCGGCCGAGTTGAACACCGGGTGCTCGTACACCTCGCTGCCGATCAAATGCTCGCGCGCCGGCTCGTGCACGGGGTTGAGGGTGAGAAAGAGCGGCGTGCTTTCCGGAATGCTCTGCAGCCTGTTCATCCAGTAGGTCACGCACAGCGCGCCGCCGCGGCTGCGGTCGGCCATGTAGTTCCAGCTGGACCACACCGCGCGCCGGTGAGGCATGAGGCTCGGGTCGCTGTGCAGCACCGCGCGGTTGCGGCTGTAGCCGAAGGCGCCGAGCAGCCGAGTTTCAGCGCTGCTTGCGTCCGGCAGCAGGCGCAGCGCGTGGTCGGCGTGCGTGGCCAGCACCACATGGTCGAACCGCCTCGGCGCGCCTCCGCCTTCGGTCAGCACAAGAACGGAGTCGGCCTCGCGCCGCACCTGCACGGCGGCAGTGTCCAGCCGCAGCCGGTCGCCCATGCCGTGGGTGAGCCGTTGCACGTAGCGCACGCTGCCGCCCGCCACGGTGCGCCACAGCGGCCGGCCGCCAAGGTTGAGCAAGTGGTGGTTCTCGCAAAAGCGCACGAAGGCCTCGGTCGGGTAGTCGCCGATGCGCGCGGCGGGGGTCGACCAGATGGCCGCCGCCATCGGGTACAGGTGGTCTTCCCTGAAGGCCTGGCCGTAGCCTCGCGCATCAAGGTAGCAATCGAGCGGCAGCAGGCCGTATTGCGCCGCATCGCCCGGCGCCTGCCGGTAGAAGCGCACCAGGTCGTACAGCATCGACCAGAAACGCGGACTTGCCAGGTTGCCGCGCTGCGCGAACAGGCCGCCCAGGCCGCTGCCCGAATACTCGAGCGCGCCGTTGTCCAGGCTCACGGCAAAAGACATCTCCGCAGGCTGCGTTGCCACGCCCAGGTGCGCGAACAATGCCGTGAGGTTCGGGTAGGCCGATTCGTTGTAGACGATGAAGCCCGTGTCGACCGGGGTCACCCCCGCCCCGCTCGAGACCTGCACGGTGTTGCTGTGGCCGCCGGGCCGGTTGTCGGCCTCGTACAACGTGACCCGGTGCCGCTGCGACAGCAGCCAGGCGGCCGAAAGCCCCGAAATGCCGCTGCCGATGACCGCAATATCGAGCGCCGGCCCGCCAGGAGCCTGGATGTGCGGCGCGGGCGTGTCGGAGGCTGCTGCAATCGTCATGGGGGCTCCGGAAAAGAAAGATGTGCCAACTTGTACGCGGCCCGGGCCGGTTTGGATTTGCCCCTATTACAAAGAACCGCTGTGATCTAATGCCGCCGGCGGTGCGTAAGAGCAGCATGAACACCGTCCGACAAACCACGGCACCGGTCTCCTCGCGCGTTCGACCGCGAGCGCCTTGGCTGTCGATCGTGACACTGCATCAAGGCCGGGACGCGATGCCGACAAGCGAAGAACTCAACAACCTGGCCCAGGCAGTGGCCCGCAACGGCGACCGGCAAGCCTTTGCCGCGCTGTTCAAGCATTTCGCGCCGCGCGTAAAGTCTTACCTGATACGGCTCGGCACCTCCGAAGGGCTGGCCGAGGAACTGGCCCAGGAAGCCATGGTGAGCGTCTGGCGCAAGGCGCCGAGCTTCGACCCCGCCATTGCCAATGTTTCGACCTGGATCTTCACCATTGCGCGCAACCTGCGGGTGGACCATTTCAGGCGCATTGGCAACCGCACGGCCGACGCGGAGGAGCTCGATGGCGACGACATGCCCGACACGCTTCCCCAGCCTGACGAACTTTTGCTGACGCGGCAGCGCGAAGCCGGCGTGCGCGCGGCCATGGCGCAATTGCCAGACGAACAGGCGCAGGTGCTGCGCCTTTCCTTTTACGAGGAGCAACCGCACTCGCAGATTGCAAAGGCGCTGGGCCTTCCGCTCGGCACCGTCAAGTCGCGCGTGCGCCTGGCCGTTCGCCATTTGCGGCGGCTGCTCGATGGACTCGAACCATGACGACGATTCAACATCACCCAGACGACGAGTTGCTGCTGGCCCATGCGGCGGGCAGCCTTGACCGCGGCCATTCGGTGGTCGTTGCCAGCCATGTCGAGAACTGCGCGCATTGCCGCGAACGCATGCGCGTGTTCGAGGCCGTGGGCGGCGCGCTGCTGGACGAACTGCCGCCCGCAACCATGGCACCCGATGCGCTCGCGCGCACGATGGCGGCCATCGACACCCCGCCCGCACCACGCGCCCTGCCGGTGCCGGTACCGGCTCCGCATCCCGTGCTTCCGCCCGGCATGACTTGGCCGCGCTCGCTTACGGGATGCCCCGCCACGCGCTGGCGCTGGCTGGGGCCGGGCATGCGCTGGAGCCGCGTGACCTTGCCCGACGATCCGGCGGCCAATGTGTTTCTGCTGCGCATTGGCGCGGGCAAGAACCTGCCGATGCACACGCACAGCGACTCCGAACTTACGCAGGTGCTCTACGGCACCTTCCACGACGGACGCGCGCTGTTCGGCCCGGGCGATTTCGACGAGGCGGACGGCAGCTTTCACCATCAGCCGGTGGTGCAGGCGGGCGGCGAATGCATCTGCCTTGCCTCGGTGCGCGGCCGGGTGCTTTTCAACGGCGTGGTGGCGCGCACCCTGGGCGCGCTGGTCGGCATGTAGCAGCCGCGCGTCAGCGGCTAGCGGCTAGCGGCTAGCCGCCAGCACCACCTTGGCTGCCACGGCCGCCGAAACGGCGGTGACGAAAGTGCCCCAGCACAGGTCGGCGATGGTCACGGTCCATGACCAGTCTTTCAGCGTGGCCTGGTTGGTCAGGTCGTAGGTGGCGTAGGCCATGAGCCCGAGCAGCGCGCCAAGGCCCAGCGATGTGAGCCAGCGCCCGCTGCCGAGCGCGGGCGACACGGCAAACACCACCACGCCCGCCAGGTAAATGGCATAGAACGCGGCGGCCGGCCCCAGCGAAAAACGCTCCAGCATCAAGTGGCCGAGCGCCGGCCGATAGAGCCGGTCGGCCATGACGGTCAGCCAGATGGCATCGAGCACCAAAAAGACCACGGCCGACGCCGCATAGGCGATGGCGAATTGCCGGATGGACATGAATGTTCCCTTGTTGGTTTGGATGAAAGACCGTCGCATCACTTCAGCCGATAGACCAGTTTGCGCCCACCGTCGACCATCGAGTCGAGTCCGACCCATTCGCCCTGCGCCGAATACCAGACGTCGATGGGCCGCGCCGGTCCGTCGATGCGCCAGCGCGTTGCCGCCACCTGCCGGCCGCGCACCTCGACCGTGCCGCCGCCGGCGCGGCTGACCTGCACGCTCTCGCTGCGGCCGGTCTGCGCATTGAGCAGGCGCGGCTGGCGCTGGATGGCGGGGTTCCAGTAGGCAAAGCTCATGACGCAGCCCTTGAGCGCCTGGCGGCCCGCGTCGGTGACGACAGCAAGCCCGTCGCCTTCGACCTCGGTTCGCACGCGGCTGGCCTTGCCGTCGTCGTCGGTCGTGGCGGTCAATTCGCTGAGGCAATCGCCGCGCCATTTCTCGACAGCGCGATGGCGATAGCGGTAGACCGTGAGCCCCAATAACTTGACGGTAAAGCTCGCCTCGCTCACCACGCTGCGCGCGTCTTCGGTGCCGCCAATGCTGAAGCGATGCTCGCCGATGGGCTTGTCGTCGAGAAACACGCTGAAGGTCGAGTCGCTTGCCGGCGCGGCTGCTGCCGACGAAACCGCAAGCGCGCAGGCAAGGCACGCCGCCGCGCGGTAGCGGGCCGTTTTCATCGAGGCTCCCCACGCCGAGGACCGGGCACGAAGGCGTTGGTGCGCGCGATGTAGTCGCGGTAGGCCGGGCGCCGTTCGGCGATGTCTTTCTCGAGCAGGCTCACGCCGGACACCTTCAAGAGAAGCACCGTCATGAGCACCGGAGACACGGCGACCCACGCGCCGCCCCACCCGACTCCAGCGATGGCCATGAGCCACAACCCCCACCAGACGCAGGCCTCCCCAAAGTAGTTGGGATGCCGCGTGTAGCGCCAGAGGCCACGGTCCATCACCTGCCCCTTGTTTGCCGCATCAGCCTTGAAGCGCGCCATCTGCGCGTCGCCGATGCTCTCGAACGCAACGCCGAACAGCGCCAGCGCAATGCCTGCGGCATCGAGCATGTTCAGCTCGCGCCCCGCCGACATGCCGGCCAGGAAAGGGGCAGAGACAATCCACGCCAGCACGGCCTGCAGGCCGAACACCAGGTAGAGGCTCTTGAACCCGAAGTTCGGTTGATTGCGTTCGCGGATCTGCCGGTAGCGCCGGTCTTCGCCATGCCCCCAGTTGCGCCAGCTGATGAAAGCGCTGAGCCGCAATGCCCACACGGCTGCGATCAGCAGCATGCAAAGCCCGCGCGGCACCGCTTGCGGCGGCAGCAGAAAAAAGTACATCACCGCCGCGGCCAGGATGCACAGCGACCAGACGCGATCCATCAGGCTGGCGTCGCGCCGTGCCAGGCTGGCGAGCCAGGTTGCGAATGCCAGCACGGCGGTGCCCGTGAGTCCGGCCAGGGCCACGGCCACGAGGCTTGGGTTCTCACCCATGGCTCACCTGCGGAACGCCGACGCCGTCGAAGCGAATCGAAAGCCGCATCAGCACCGGCATGAGCACCGCCCAGACCACTGCCAGCGTGAGCAGCGCGGGCTCCGGATGCACAAACTCGGCGCCGCCAAGCCGCACGCCCGAGGCAAACGACAGCGGGCCGGCAACGGCGCCGAGCACGCATGCCAGCCACGGGCGCGCGCGCAGCCACCGCATCGTCACGTTCAGCGCAATGGCAAGCAGCCCCCAGAGCGCCACCAGCCAGTAAGGGGCCAGGTACGGCACGGGCTGCCCCGACGGATAGACCACGTGGCCCTGCAGGACGACGGCCGTCTCGATGACGAACCCCACGGCGCAAGCCACCGCCACGAGCCGCGCTTCGCGCGCCGGCCGGGCCGAAACGAGAAGATGCCACCCAACGGCAGCCGCGACACAGGCCGCACCTGCGAGCGGCAACTGGTGCGCCGCGCCCAGCACCGCCGCAAACCATGCCAGCTGGAACACGACCAGGTTTGCCAGCTGAATGGCGCGCGTGGGCCGGCTCATGTGCGCCGCTCGAAAAGATAGTGGCTCACCCACCACCGCTGCCCGCTCTCGTAGCCGAAGAGCTCGGCCACCGACATGAAGAAGAGCCGCCAGCGCATCCACCACAGTTCGGCATCGGCGCCGTAGGTTCTTCTGAAGAGCGGAAACAGCATCATGCGGCGCCCGTCCATGTTGGCGAGCCAGGCTTCGGCGGTGCGCTGGTAGTGGGTGCCGTCCCAGCGCCATTGCTGCAGCACCCGCAAATCGTCCTGGCAGCGCAGCGCCAGGCTGTCGCACGGCATCATGCCGCCCGAGAAAAAATGGCGGCTCATCCAGTCGCTCGCATCGCGTTCCTCGAAGGCGTAGGGCGCATCGCGATGCGCAAACACATGCATGAAGAAGCGGCCCTCGGGCCGCAGCCACCGCGCCACGTTGGCAAAGGCGCGCGGCCAGTTGCGCAGGTGCTCGAACATCTCGACCGAGACGATGCGGTCGAACCGGTCGGCCGTGTAGAACTCGTTGAAGTCGCGCGTGACGACGCGAACGTTGTGCAGCCCACGGCGCGTGGCCTCCACCTCGATGTATTCGCGCTGCGACTGCGAGTTGGACAGCGCCGTGATGCGGCTTGCGGGGTAGCGCTCGGCCATCCACAGCGTGAGCGAGCCCCAGCCGCAGCCGAGTTCGAGCACGTCCTGCCCGTCGCGCAGCCCCGCGCGCTCGCAGGTGGCCTCGAGCGCGGCCGATTCGGCCTGCATCAAGGTCTTTGCGCCTTCGGGCCAGAAGCAGCTGCTGTACTTGCGGTGATGCCCCAGCACGGCACCGAAGAAACCGGCCGGCACTTCGTAGTGCTGTTCGTTGGCTTTCTCGGGCAGGGGCGCCAGCGGTGCGGCGCTCATTTCACGCAGAAACATTTCGGTGAGCTCGGCGGTTTCTTCCGCAGCGCCGCCTTCGAGTTCGGCCAGCCTGGCCCTCAACAAGCGCCGGATGCCCATCCGCACGAGGGTGTCGGGCACCAGGCCCCGCTCGACCGAGCGAATGGCAGCTTCAGTGGTTTGCGGCATGCGCGTGAATCCTTGTTCGCGGCACCGGAAGGAGCCGCCTGCCGTGATACGCGGGATTCCGCCGGTTGGATCTGCAGCCGCGCGGGGAAACTGAAACAATGCAGCCACCATGGACGGCCTCGATCTCATCAAAACATTCCGCGAAGTGGCGTTCCGGCGCAGCTTCTCCCGTGCAGCCATTTCGCTGGGCATGTCGAAAGCCACGGTCAGCCGCTATGTGGCCGAGCTCGAGGAGCGCAGCGGCGTGCGGCTGCTCAACCGCTCCACCCGTTCGCTGAGCCTGACGGATGCGGGGCAGGTGCTGCTCGACCGCAGCGCCGAGCTGGTGGCCATGGCCGAGAACACGCTGAACGACCTGCAGGCCCACGGCTCGCATCCGCGCGGGCGCCTGCGCATGAGCGCGCCGCACGGGCTGATTGCGGGCTGGCTGTCCGACGTGATTGCCGAATTCATCAAGCTCTACCCAGAGGTGTATGTGAGCCTGGTGTTCACCAACAGCGAGATCGACCTGATCGAGGAAGGCATCGACATTCACCTGACAGGCGGGCGCATCGACGACATGAACCTGATCGTGCGGCGGCTGGTGCCGTTCGACATGGTGGTGTGCGCAAGCCCCGGCTATTGGGCGCAGCGCGGCATTCCCAAGGTGCCCGAAGACCTGGCCCGCCACGACGTGCTGAGCTATTCGGCAAAGCCCACCACCCACCTGCCTTTCGAGACCAAGGGCAAGCCGGTCGAAGTGCAGGTGCACAGCCGCATGGAAGCCAACGACGCCGTTGCGCTCATCGAGCTGGCGCTGCGCGGCGCGGGCGTGGCCTATGTGCCCGAGCCGCTGGCGCAGTCGCACCTGGAGCGCGGCGCCCTTGTGCCGGTGCTGCGCGAGCACATGCCGAAGGACCATTGGCTTTACGCGGCCTATTCGCAGCGCCGGCACAACAGCGCCGCCATGCGCGCGATGCTCGACTTTCTCGAGCTGTCGATGGGGCCGGCCGGCGAGCCGCCGGTGCTGCCGCCCATTCCGCCGCTGACGGCGGTGGTGCCGACCGCATGCAATCTTTCGGTGCCGGGCAAGGCCCGAAAGAACAAGTCGCCGGCCGAAGAAGAAATGCTGAACCCTTTCTTCGGACGCTGAGCCGGCTGCAGTCGTGTTGCAATCGCATGTTTTCAATGTGCAGGCAGCCGACGACGCATGACTACGACCTCTTCCTCCTCAGCTTCTTCTTCCCTTTTGGTTCGCCCTCCGGTGCCGGAAGACTACGCCGGCTGGAAGCCGCTATGGGACGGCTACAACGCCTTCTACGAGCGCGAGGGCCCCACGGCACTGCCCGACGAGATCACGCGGGTCACGTGGCAGCGCTTCTTCGACCCGTATGAGCCGATGCATGCGCTGGTGGCCGAGCGCGACGGCCAGCTGGTGGGGCTGACGCACTACCTGTTTCACCGCAGCACCACGCGCATCGAGCCGAACTGCTACCTGCAAGACCTGTTCACGCTGCCTTCGGAACGCGGCCGCGGCGTCGGGCGCCAGCTGATCGAAGGCGTGTACGCGCACGTGAAGCGCGTGGGCGCGCACCGCGTGTACTGGCAGACGCACGTCACCAACACCGCGGGGCGCATGCTCTACGACAAGATGGCCTCGCACGACGGGTTCATCGTGTACGGCACGCTCGTCTGATCGCCTGAAAGTCAGTACTTGATGGTGACGCCGGCTTTCACGCCGTTGTTGTTCTTGCCGTCGCTCAGCACGCCGCCCGTGAGCGACACATTGCCGCCCGTGCTCGCACCCAGCGAGTAGGTCGGCCGCGGCGTGGAGGTGTCGGTGCCTATGTAGGTGCCGCTGCCGTCGGGCCGCTCCACGCCGATGGTCGCGCCCTTGGTGTAGGCCGAGGTTTCGGTGGAATTGACGTTCGGCGCCACGTAGACGGTGCCCTTGTCGTCGCTGTCGACCGGCACCCTTACGGGCTCCGCCGTTGCGGTTACGGCCGCGCACCAGGCGGCCACGCTCACGCTTGCAAAGATCCATTTGCTCATGACCCGATCCTGCGGGCTCGGCGGCGCCGTGCCTGTAGGACGAGAGGCAGGACTGCCCGCATCGGCAGGCGATTTGTCATGGTTCGCACCAGCACGCGCGGGGCGTTTGTCTCCCCGGAAAAGGGGCGCACCGCTCATGTCCGGATGTGACGCAATTTTTACATTGGCTCCACGGCAAAGAGAACGCTTGCAGTCCGATCCGGGCGCCAGGCGATGCCTCCGTTGGCAGGTCAGCGGGGGAACACGCCGCCAAAGGTAGAGCCATGAACAGAATTTTTCGAACCCTCTGGAATCCGTCGCTCGGCACATGGGTGGCGGCACCCGAAATCTCGCGCGGCCATACCCGGCCAAGCCGCGACGGCGGCGGCGGCAGTGTCGAAGAACGCAGCCGCGCAGGCCCAATGCCCGACCTCCGCCTGCACGCCATCGCGCTGTCCGTGCTGTTGCTGGGCGCAGCCCTGGCCCTGCCCGCGGGCGCCGCCGGCGGCACCGGCGGCCAGCCCGTGGGCGAGACCACCCTGCACGCCGGCGACGGCGGCAGCGACGGCCAGGGCGGCAGCGGCGGGCTCAACGACACGACGGTCAACGCCCATGGCGGCGACGGCGGCGCCTCCACCGAAGCCGGCCCCAGCGACGGCAGCGCCGCCGACATCGGCAGCTTCGCCGGCGCCACCCCGGGCGCGGGCGGTGCGGCCGGCGCCGCCACCACCGAGGTCTCGCCCGGCGTGTGGCAGGGCGACGCGGGCGGCGCCGGCCAGTCCCAGACCGGCGACCTCGGCGGCGGCAACGGCTATGGCGGTGGCGGCGGCGGCGGCCAGATCGGCAATGCCATGAGCCCCGCCACCACCGCGGCCACCTTCTCCGCCACCGGCGGGGCGGGCGGCAACGGCGGCAACGGCTACTGGGCCGCGGGCGGCGGTGGCGCGGGCGGCCATGGCGCCACGCTGCTCGACCCGCTGGCCGATGTGACTGCCATCGGCGTCTTCACCGGCGGCGCCGGTGGCGCGGGCGGCGATGCCTTTTCCCAGGCCGGCGGCGGCGGCAGCGGCGGCAGCGGGCTGTGGCTGCGCACGGCCACCCCAGGGCTCACGCTGACCCACGGCGGCACCTCGGCGGGCGGCGCCGGCGGCGCGGGCGGCTCTGAACTGTTGCCGGCGCGCAGCAACGCCGCGGGCGGCGGCGGCGGGGCCGGCGGGGCCGGCCTCACGCTGGCGGGCAGCACGGCACTGACAGTGATCAACACCGGCCAGCTCCTGGGCGGCGCCGGGGGCGCGGGCGGTGCCGGCGGCGGCGGGGTGGGCGGCACCGGCACGCCGGGCAACGGCGGCGACGGCGGGGCCGGGCTGGCCTCGGTCGGTGCGGGGGTCGCGGGCAGCGTGATCGTCAACAGCGGCACCATCGCCGGCGGGTCGGGCGGATTGGGCGGCGCCAGCAGCAACGGCGGGCCCGCGGGCCTGCCCGGTGCCGGCGGCGCCGGGGTGACGGGCGCCGACCTGGACCTGCAGAACAGCGGCACCCTGGCCGGCGGGCTGGGCGGCGACGGCGTCACACGCGCGCCCGCGGTGGCCTTCACCGGCGGCAGCAGCAACCGCCTGCTGCTGAACGCGGGCGGCACGCTGCTCGGCGCGGTGGCGATCGACAGCGGCGCGGCGGCACGCATCGTGGCCGGCGCCAACGGATTGGACCTCGGCAATGCGCTGCTGCTGGGCGGCACGGGCACCATCGACAGCAACGGCCACGGGCTGGGCTGGTCGGGCCCGATCTCGGGCGCGGGCGAACTGGTGAAGGTGGGCGCGGGCACCTTGACCCTGAGCGGGGCGAACACGTACACGGGCGCCACGCGGGTGGCGGCAGGCAGCCTGCGCGCGGGGGCGGCGGGCACCTTCAGCAGCGCGAGCGCGTTCACGGTGGACGCGGGGGCGGTGCTGGACCTGGCGGGCCACAGCCAGACGATTGCGGGCATGGCCAGCGCGGGCACGGTGTCGCTGCTGAGCGGCTCGCCGGGGGCGACGCTGACGGTGCAGGGGCCCTGGGTGGGCAATGGCGGCACGCTGCGCCTGGGCACGGCGCTGGGGGGCAGCGGCAGCCTGAGCGACCGGCTGATCCTGAGCGGCTGCACGGCAATTGCCAGCGGCACGACGAACATCCAGGTGACGAACCTGGGCGGGCTGGGGGCGCTGACGGTGGGCAGCGGCATCGAGGTGGTGACGGCGATGAACGGGGCCACGACGACGGCGCAGACCACGCGCGATGCGTTCCGCCTGGCCGGCGGGCACGTGGATGCGGGGGCGTACGAGTACCGGCTGCATGCGGGGGATGCTTCGGGGGCGGGGGAGAACTGGTATTTGCGGTCCGGCATCATCGTTGCGCCGCCACCGCCTCCCCCTCCTCCGCCGCCGCCTCCGGCACCCTCGCCATCGCCATCGCCATCGCCATCGCCATCGCCTGCACCGGCACCAGCGCCTGCACCAGACGACGGCAGCCCGCTGAGCGATGACGGCGCCTCTCCCAGCGCGCCGGCGGGCATTACCGTGCCCACCTACCGCGCCGAGGTACCGCTCTACGCTGCGCTGCCAGAGCAGTTCCGCCAGTCCAACCTGGCCATGGTGGGCAACCTTCACCAGCGCGTGGGCGACGAGAACGCGGGCGGGGCCGGCATAGCCGCGCCCAACCAGGGCCTCCGCCAAGGCTGGGCCCGCATCATCAGCATGGACCGCACCACGAGCCAGGGCGGCACCGTCAGCCCCACCAGCGAAGGACGCCTCACGGGCTTCCAGGCCGGCAACGACCTGTGGGCCGATCCGAACTGGCGCGTCGGCATCTACGTCGGCCAGCTCGAGGGCGACGTGCGCGTGAGCGGCTTTGCGCGCGGCGTGCCGGGCTATGCGGCCGGCTCCAACGACCTGCGCAGCCAGTACCTGGGCGCCTATGCCACCTGGAAGAACGACGGCGGCCTGTACGTTGACGGCGTGCTGCAGGCCGGACGCCACCGCTACACCGCGGCAACGGACCTGGGCGCCTCCAGCTCGGGCAAGGGCCGCAGCCTGCTGGCCTCCATCGAGGTGGGCCAGGCCTTCCGCATTTCGCCGGAGTGGATCGTCGAGCCGCAGCTGCAACTGGTGCACCAGCGCGTGAGCCTGGACGACACCGGCATCGTCGGCGCCGTGGTGCAGCAGGACAGCCACAGCGGCTGGCTGGTGCGCGCCGGCGTGCGCATCAAGGGCGAGATGACCACCGCCGCCGGGCCGCTTCAACCGTATGCGCGGCTCAACCTTTACCGCAGCAGCAGCGGCACCGACGTGACCCGCTTCACAGGGCCCGCGGGCTACACCGACATTGCAACCCGCACCGGCGGCACGAGCACCGAACTGGCGGCCGGCGCCACGTTGCGCCTGACCCAGAACATGAGCCTGTACGGAGAGCTGGGCAAGTACTGGGCTTCGGGCGGCGGGGCGCGCACGAAGAGCGGCCTGAACGGCAGCGTGGGCGTGAAGATCCGCTGGTAGGGCTTGCCGACGCTCTCTGGGCCGCTACTGGGCCGCTACTGCCTTGGCGAGACCACCACCGCCGCGGGCGCGTCGGGCATGGCCAGCGGGTTGAGCCCGGGCTCAGCCACCCGCGTGAGCGTGTTGCGGTCGGTGTGATGAAAAGGCTCGGCCCGCCCCTGGATCTGCATCACGGTGTCCTGGTCGTAAGACCAGGTGCCGTCGGCGTTGATGGTGACCGTGATGTTCCACGCCAGCGTGGTGAAGGCCTCTTCAATGAACGGGTTGGACACGATGCCGTTCACCAGGCTGCCACGCTCGGCACTGAGCGTAAAGCGCGTGTCGTCCGCCTTGGCGTGGCCGCTCGCCATGGCCACCTGGCCGCGCGGAATGGCCAGCGTGTGCATCACCGTGCCGGTGGCCGGCTCCCAGAGCCAGTAGCCCACCTGGTCGTGGTACATCTTGGTGAGGCCGGGCTTGTGGATGTAGGTGTGGTAGCGCAGGCCGTACAGCAGCTGGGGGCCGTTGGTCTGCGGATCGATGGGTTGCAGCTCGTAGCGCTCGACGTAGACCTGCGTCTTGGGGCCTTCGCGCTTGGGCTTCACGTCCACGCCGCGGCTGCCCTCCCAAATGCCGGCCATGGCGCGCAGCGGCCCCAGGTTGGCAAGGGTGTCGGGGTCGGCATTCGGCTCGGTGTAGATGTCTTCGGTCATGGTGGGGCTGGCGATCATGCGATCGCTGGGTGGGGTCTTATTGAAATTCTGATAAAGCGGGCAGGCGCTAGTCGCCGTGCGCGGCCGACTTGTCGGGCGCGGCCAGCACGCGGTCGATGCGGCGGCCCTCGAGCGCGGCAATTTCGAAGCGCCAGCCCACGCATTCGATCACCTCGCCGGCCTTGGGCAGATGGCCCGAAACAGCCATCAGCAAACCTGCAACGGTGTTGTAGCGCCCGCGCTCTTCGTCGGGCAGCTCGCGAATGCCGAGCCGCGCGCGCAGCTCAGAAACAGGCATCAGCCCGTCGAGCTCCCACACGCCATCGGGCCGCTCGCGCGCCCAGGCGTCGGTAAGGGTGCCGGGCTGCAGCTCGCCGGTGATGGCTTCGAGCATGTCGCGCGGCGTCATGAGGCCCTGCACCACGCCGTATTCGTCGACCACGAACACCAGCCGGCCGCCGCGTTCGCGGAACTGCTCGAGCAGTTCCATGCCGGTAAGGGTTTCGGGCACGAACACCGCCGGAGCGGCCTCTTGCCCGAGCACGCCGGCGTGCTCGGTGCCCAGCCGCAGCAGATGCGCCACGCTGATCACGCCGACCACGTCGTCGAGCGAATTGCGACACACCGGATACCACGAATGCACGATGTTGAGCGCGCCCGCGTCGGCCACCTTCTTCAGCGCTTGCTCCACGGTGTCCGATGCGTCGAGCCATTCGATGTCGGCGCGCGGGATCATCAGCGACGACAGGCGCCGGTCGTCCAGGTGGAACACGTTGCGCACCATCTGGTGCTCGTGCTGCTCGATCACGCCGGCGTCCACGCCCTCTTCCAGGCTGGCCGAGATTTCTTCCTCGGTCATGGAACGGGCGGCGTTGGCGTCGATGCGCAGCAGCTTCAGCACGGTGGCCGTGGCGCCCGCCAGCAACCACACGAAAGGCTTGGCACCCTTGGCCAGCCCGCGCATCGGGCGCGACACCCAGCGCGCGACGGGCTCGGGGTAGAGCTGGCCGATGCGCTTGGGCACCAGCTCGCCGAAGATGATGGTGAAGAAAGTGATGCCGGTCACAACCACCGCGGTGGAAACCACGCTGGCCGTGCCGCGGCCCATGCCGAGGTTTTCCATCCAGAGCGCGAGCGGCGCGGCAAAGGCGGCCTCGCCCACGATACCGCTGAGCATGCCGATCGACGTGATGCCGATCTGCACGGTAGAGAGGAAGTGGGTGGGTTCCTCCATCAACCGGAGCGCGGCTTCCGCGCCGGTATCTCCCGTCTCGGCCAGCGCGGCAAGGCGCGCGCGCCGGCTGGTTGAAAGGGCCATTTCGGACATTGCGAACAACGCATTCAGCGAGGTCAGCAAGGCCAGCAGGAGAACATCCATGAACAGGGGGTGAAAATAAGGAAATGGCACTTTACTTGATCGGCGACATCCAAGGCTGCGACGACGCCCTCCAGAAACTGCTCGACAAGATCGGTTTTTCTCCCAGCCGCGACACCGTCGTGCTGCTCGGCGACCTGGTCAACCGCGGCCCCGATTCAGCCGCGGTGCTGCGCCGCGTGCAGGGCTACGGCGCCTCCGCGCTGAGCCTGCTCGGCAACCACGACCTGCACCTGCTGGGCGTGGCGCACGGCGCCCGCAAGCCCAGCCGCAAGGACACGCTGGCCGGCCTGCTCGAGGCGCCCGACAGCGAAGCCATGCTCGAATGGGTGCGCCAGCAGCACATGGCGCTGCACATGCAAATTGACGGCGGCGACCTGCTCATGGTGCATGCGGGCGTGCTGCCGCAGTGGACGGTGGGCGACACGCTGGTGCTGGCGGCCGAAGTCGAATCGGTGCTGCGCGGGCCGGCGCTGGGCGAATTCCTGCTCACCATGTACGGCAACGAGCCGGCGCAGTGGAGCGATTCGCTCACCGGCAGCGCGCGCTTGCGCGCCATCGTGAACGCGCTCACGCGCATGCGCTTCTGCTCGGCCGATGGCGTGATGGAGTTCGAGAGCAAGGACGGCGCCGCCACCGCGCCCCAAGGCTTCATGCCCTGGTTCGACGTGCCCGGCCGCAAGACCGCGGATGCCACCGTTGCGTTCGGCCACTGGTCCACGCTGGGCTGGCTTTCGCGGCCCGACCTGCTTTCGACCGACACCGGCTGCGTCTGGGGCGGCTGCCTGAGCGCGGTGCGCATCGGCGCCACGCTGGATGAGCGCGAGCTGATCCAGGTGACGTGCGAGCAGGCGCAGAAGCCGGGCTGACCGACCCGCGCGGCTAGGCGCCCGCGGCAGTCGCCACACCAAAGCCGGTGTCGAAGGTGCTCTTCACATCGAGCGGCTGCTTGATGAGCCCCACCTGCCGGTAGAAATCCGCCGTGCCCTGCTGGTCGGCAATGACTTGCGCATCGATCGCTATCCACTTCTGCCGGCGGCGCTCGAACTGCAGCTTGGCCGCCTCGGGTGGAATGCCGATGATGCGCGCGAGTGCGGCCGAGTAGGCATCGACGTTGCGGTACGACCAGAGCTGCGCCTTCACCACGCGCTGCAAGAAGTCTTGCAGCACCGGGCGCTTGGCGGCAATGGCGGCATCGGTCGCCGCCAGGTAGCTGAGCCCCGGCAGCAGCCCGCGCCCGCTGACGAGCACGCGCGCATGCTGGCTGACCTCCGCCATTGCGGTGTAGGGCTCCCAGGTGGCCCATGCATCGACAGAGCCCTGCGTGAGCGCGAGCTTGGCGTCGGCAGGCGCAAGAAAGCGGATGTTCACCTCTTCGGGCTTGAGGCCGGCTGCGGTAATCGCCTTGAGCGTGATGTAGTGGCCGATGGAGCCGCGGTTGGTCGCAATGCTCTTGCCCTTGAGATCGGCCGCGGTCTTGAGCGGCGAATCGGGCCGCACCAGCACTGCGGTGCCGTAGGAATCGGAGCGGTTGGCACCAATGGCCTTGACGCGCGTGCCCGCGGCAAGCGCAAAGATGAGCGGCGCATCGCCGATGGGGCCGGAATCGACTGCGGCAGCGTTCAGCGCCTCCGCCAGCGGCGCGGCCGCGGGGAACTCGGACCACTGGATGTCGTAGCCCAAGCCCTCAAGGCCGTTGGCCGCTTCAAGCAATGCACGCAGACCGCCCTTCTGGTCGCCGGCCTTGAGTACCGGGCGACCCTGTGCATTGGCTTGGAACGAGATGGCGGGCAAGCTGATGGCTGCGGCGGCAGCGAGGCTGTGCGTCAGCAGCCGCCGGCGCGATCGGTCGAGGTGTGATGAGTTCATGGGTTCTCCGTGTTCGTTGCAGATAAGAAAATCGGTCAGTGAATGAAGCCGCCCTTGACGAAGCGCACCGGCTCTGCGTCCATGCGGGCGATCAGCGCGCCCAGTCCATCGGCGGAAGAAGCGACGCCCTGCCCCGCCAAGGCCGACGCGCGTTCGCTGCGGCAGACCAGGTCGTCGTCGGACCAGCCCGCGTTGCCGGGCTCGCCACGCACGCGCAGCCAACCGTCGCGGTCGGCGATGAACTGCGTACCGGCAAGGCGGTCGGTTCCGGTGATCAAAGCCAGCGCCTCCCATGCGGCGGCGGACTGCGCCACGCAATCGGCAGCGGCGCTCGATGCCATTGATGAGGGCGGCACGAGCAGCACCGTCACGAGCCGCGGATCTTCAGCCGGCGCTGCATTGCCGGCAACGATGCGCACGCGCTGCCCACGCCAGCTTGCGAGCGACCGCGCAGGCTGCGAGCCGCAACGCACCGCCATGTCGGGCAGGCCGATGGGCTGCGGCCAACTGCCGAGCGCGCGCAGGCTCTGGCCCGCGCCCAGCGCCTTCATGTAGTCGATGAGCGCCCAGGCATCGGGCTCGTCGATCTTCGCGCCGAAGCCAGGCATCGTCGCCCGGCCATGCTGCGCATCGCGCGTGCCGTGAAGAATGCGCCAGAGCAGATCGCCGTCGGCACGCCGCCACAGCAAGGGGCCGCTCAGGTTCGGCGGCCACACCGCCAGAGAGGCCGCCAGCGGACCTTCGCCCCTGCCATCCGCACCGTGGCACGCGACGCAGTTCTGTTCGTAGAGCGCGCGGCCCTTGGCGATGGAAGCGGCCGTGAAACCGGTCGGCGATGCCTGGAAACTCGTGGGCGTTGCCGGCACCAGCACCACGTGCGCCGCTGGCCATGGCGCGGCGATCAGCAGCATCGGCACCACCGCCAGAAAGTAGATGCGCGGGCGTCGCCACAGCAATGCGAGCAGCAGCGCAAGCAGTGCCAAGGCAACAAAGACCAGCGTCCACGCGAGGCTGCGCGCCTGCCCCAGGTCGATCAGCAGGTTTTCGCCCGAGAGGCGATGCGACCACGGCCAGGCCGGATGGCCGTGCACCTGCTCCGCAAGCCCTAGCGCATCGAGCGCGCGCAGCAACTTCAGTTGCGCACCTTGCAGCAGGCCGATCAGCAGGTTGAGCCAATCGGCCTCGGGCGTGCTGTTCATCTCACCAGGTGGCGTCGAGCCCCAGGTGCCTGAGCGCTTCGTGCCGCAGTTCTGCCAAGCGTGCATGGCCGCGGTGGCGCGGATACGGCAGGTCGACCACGATCTCGGCCGCAACGCGCGCCGGCCGGTCGCTGAGCACGATCACGCGGTTGGCAAGGAACAGCGCCTCTTCCACGTCGTGCGTGACCAGCAGTGCCGAAAAGCCCGCGCGCTGCCACAGGTTGACGAGCTCGCTCTGCATTGCAATGCGCGTGAGCGAATCGAGCTTGCCGAGCGGCTCGTCGAGCACCAGCAGTTGCGGATCATTGACCAGCGCGCGTGCCAATGCCACGCGCTGCGCCATGCCGCCCGAGAGCTGGTGTGGAAAGACCTTTGCAAAGTCGCTGAGGCCCACGAGCTTGAGGGCTTCATCGACCCGCCCGCGCTGCGCCTTGAGCACGCCGCGCGCCTGCAGCCCGAGCGCCACGTTGTCCCACACGCTGCGCCAGGGGTAGAGCGTCGGGTCCTGGAACACGACGATGCGCGACGGGTCGGGCCGCGTGATGGGCGCATCGTCTTGCGTGATGCGTCCGGCCGTGGCGGGCTCGAGCCCGGCCACCAGCCGCAGCAAGGTCGACTTGCCGCAACCGCTCGGACCCAGCAGCGCGACAAACTCGCCGGGCTTGACGGTGAGGTCGATGTCGTCGAGCACCTGCAACGGCCCCGCGGGCACATCGAACCAATGGCTTACGCCGCGAATGTCGATGTGCGCGCCGGCCTGGCGCACAACGGCTTCTGCAACAACGGCGGCTACCATTTGACGGTTCCCTTCTGCCACGACAGCACACGGTCACGCACCTTGAACAGCAGCGTGATCAGGCCCGAGCACAGCACGGCCATCACGATCAGCGCGGCGTACATGTTCGAGTACGAAGCCCAGCCCTGCGCCCACGAAAGATAGAAGCCGAGCCCGGCCTTCACGCCCATCATCTCGGCCGTGACGAGCACCGAGAACGCGGCACCAAGCCCCATGAAAAGGCCCACGAACACCTGCGGCAGAGCCGCCGGAATGGCCACCCGCAGCACCAGGAAGCGCTCGCTCGCGCCCATGGTGCGCGCCACGTCGTAATAGTTGCGGTTGACGCCCGTCACGCCGGACCAGGTGAGCACCGCCACCGGAAAGCCCGTGGCCAGCGCAATCAGGAACACCGCGGCCGCATAGCTCGACGGAAAGAAGAAGAACGCAAGCGGCAGCAGCGCCGAAGCCGGCACCGGCCCCAGGAAGCGCAGCACCGGATGCACCCAGTAGCCCGCTATGCGCGACCAGCCGATGGTCACGCCCGTGAGAAAGCCCGCGAGCGCGCCCAGCACAAAGCCGTGCGCCAGCAGCCGCGCCGAGTGCAGCAGGCTTTCGCCGAGCCGGCGCCAGTCGTCGATGTAGGTTTCGACCAGGCTTTGCGGCGGCGCGAAGAACGGTGTGGGGAGCAGCGCGAGCTTGGCCGTGGCGATCTCCCAGATGGCGAAGAGCACGGGCAGCGCAACCAGCCAGGGGCCGGCGGGCCGGAGCAGGCGTGCGACCCGGCCGGCGCGCGTCCCAAGCAATGCGACGGCAACGAGCAGCGCACCGACTGCAATGCCGGCGATGCCGAACTCGTCGGTATAAGCCCAGTCGCTGAAGCCCACGGCCTGGTTCGGCCAGTAGATGGTGAGCAGGCCAAGCGCAAGCCATGTCACAGCGGCGGCGAAGCCGATGCGCCATGTGGGCAGGGCTGCTTGAATGCGGGGCGATGTCGATGCGGGAGCAGGTGCGCGTTCGGGCGTCGCTGCCCCCACCCTGGCCCTCCCACGGAAGGGGAGGGAATCGAAGCCCAATGCGGGGTCGGGGGTGCTCATGCGAGGGGATCGAAAGAGACGTGCTCGGCAAAGCGCACCGGGTCGGTGGTCTTCTTGAGCACGCCGACGCCGCGGAAATCGCGCGCATAGAACTCCACCTCGTCGCGCAGGTTCTTGCCGAGCGGATGATGGCTGTGGGTGAGCGTGCCGAGCAGCGCGCGCAGGTCTTCCACCGGCACCTTGGGCGAATACTTGGCGAAGAGCTTGGCCGATTCGTTGGGGTTCTCGGCCACGTAGTCCGACGCCTGCGCGATGGCCCGCACGAGCGCAGCGACGGTCGGCTTGTCCTTGCGCACCAGCTCGCCGCGCGCGCCGACGATGCAGCAGACCTTGTCCTTGTATTCGCCGGAGAGGTTGCTCGCAATCTCCACGAAAGCGCCCTTGTTGCGCTTCTCGATCAGGTAGACGTTCGGGTCGCCGTCGGCAATGGCGTGGATCTCGCCCTTCTGCACGGCAATGTCGAGCAGGTCGGCCGGGTACTGGCGCCAGGTCACGTCCCTGTCGGCATCGATGCCGTTCTTCGCAAGCAATATGGAGAAGAAGTTCTTGCCCGGGCTCGCGATGTCCGACACGCCGATGATCTTGCCCTTGAGGCTTGCAAGGCTGGTCGCGCCCGCGCTCTTCGCACCCACCAGCCGCACGCAGCCGCCATGCGAGCTGCCGACGATCTTCACGTCGAAGCCCGACTCCAGCGGTTTGAGCCAGCGGTGGATCATGCCAACCGCCGCATCGGCCTTGGCCGTTGCCAGCGATTCCAGCAGTTGGTCGGTCGATCCGGTGTAGTTGATCAGGTCCACCTGCAGGCCGTTGCGCTCGAAGTAGCCGCGCTCTTGCGCCACCACCACGGGCGAAAGGCAGAACGCGGCGGCGTTCCAGGCAAAGGTGAGCTTGCGCGCCTGCTGCGAAAACGCCTGCGAGGCGATCAGCCCGCCCGAAGCGACCACGGCGGCGGCACCGCCGGCGCGCAAGACGCTGCGGCGTGAAAGGGATGCGGTCATCGAGAACTCCGTTGGTTTTTTATCTTCAGCCCAGCAGCTCGGGTTCCGCTTCGACGAGGCCTTGATAAAGGCTGTCGAAGGAATGGATGGCCCCCTCCGGGCCGCCGATCTGGCTGTGGGTGTGACGCGCCGTGGCTTCGTCGATGGGCTGCGGCTTGCCGGCGGC
Source organism: Variovorax sp. CCNWLW235 (assembly GCF_037204085.1). Taxonomy (NCBI): domain Bacteria; kingdom Pseudomonadati; phylum Pseudomonadota; class Betaproteobacteria; order Burkholderiales; family Comamonadaceae; genus Variovorax; species Variovorax sp. CCNWLW235. The sequence goes on from NZ_JBBCBW010000007.1 coordinate 212,651, forward strand.
TTCGGCCAGCAGTTGCGTGTGGCAGGCGTTGTCGAGCGCGATGTACCACCACGCAGCAGACTCCACCGTGGGGCCCGCCGTCAGGATGCCGTGGTTCTTGAGAATGGCGCCCTTCTTGTCGCCCAGTGCCTGTGCAATGCGGTCGCCCTCGCTGGTGTCGACCACCATGCCGGTGAAGTCGTCGAACAGCGCCACGTCTTCGTGGAAAACGCAGCTGTCTTGCGTGAGGGTGTCCAGCTTGCGGCCCAGCGTGGACCACGCCTTGCCGTAGGTCGAATGGGTGTGGGCCGCGGCAACGATCTTCGGGTTGTGCTCGTGGATGGCGGCGTGAATGGCAAAGGCGGCCTTGTTGAGCGGCCTGTCGCCGATCACGGTCTCGCCTTTCGAGTTGACCAGCAGCAGGTCGGACACCTTGATGCGCGAGAAATGAATGCCCAGCGGGTTGACCCAGAAGTGATCGGTGAGCTCCGGATCGCGCGCGGTGATGTGGCCCGCAAGGCCCTGCGCAAAGCCGAAGCGCGCGAACAAGCGGAAGGCACCTGCCAGGCGTTCCTGCCGGTGGCGGCGCTCGGCCTGCACGCTGGTGCGCGGCGGGATGGGGTCGAACCAGTATTTTTGCTGCGGGTTCGGGTTGCGCCGCAGCGCGAAGCCGGCGTCCCAGTCGATCGACAGAACTGCACTCATAAAAGATTTCCTCGTGTTGGGTATTGCTCCTTCACCCTCTGGGGGAAGGCTGGGATGGGGGCGGTCGGCGCTTGCAGGGCTGCGGCGTCGTGAAGGCCGTCAGCCCCCACCCCTGCCCTCCCCCAGAGGGGGAGGGAGAAAGTCAGGTCATGCGGCTTTGCGTTGAGACTGCAGGCGCTGGGCCACCAACTCGCGCGTGCGCGGAATCAGCTCGCGCCCATAGTCCGTCGCATCCTCCAGCGGATCGAAGCCGCGGATCAGGAAGGTGGTCACGCCCAGGTCGTAGTAGTCGAGCAGCGCATCGGCCACCTGCTCGGGCGTGCCGACGAGCGCCGTGCTGTTTGAGCGGCCGCCGATCTCCTGCGCCACCGCAGTCCACAACCGCTTGTCGAGCCGCGTGCCCTTCTCGGCCGCGGCCAGCAGGCGCTTGGCGCCTTCGCTCTGCTGCGGCCCTCCTCGGTTGTAGCCCTGCACCACGCGCAGGCGTTTCGTCTCGGCCAGGATGTTGTCCGCACGCGCCCATGCGGCCTCTTCAGTCTCCGCCAGGATCGGCCGGAACGACACCGAGAAGCCCACGTTGCGCCCATGCTTCGCAGCTTCGGCGCGAACGCGCGTGGTGAGCTCGCGCGCCTGATCGAGCGATTCGCCCCACAGCGCATACACGTCGGCGTACTTGCCGGCCACGGGAATCGCAGCCTCCGAGGCTCCGCCAAAATACACCGGCACATGCGGCTTGCCGTTGTGCGTCTGCACCGGCTTCACTTCCGAGAATGCGTTCTGGAAGCGATAGTGCGCGCCCTCGTGGTCGAAGGGCTTCTCGCTGGTCCACACCTTGTGCAGCACCTCCAGGTATTCGTCGGTGCGCGCATAGCGCTGGTCATGGTCGAGCCAGTCGCCGTCGCGGCGCTGTTCCTCGTCGGAGCCGCCCGAGATGTAGTGCACGCCAAGCCGGCCGCCGCTGAACTGGTCGAGCGAGGCGAACTGCCGCGCAGCCAACGTGGGCGCGACGAAGCCGGGGCGATGCGCGAGCATGAAATGGATGCGCTCAGTGACCGAGGCGGCGTAGGCCACCGTCAGCGTGGCGTCGGGGCTGGTGGAATGGTGCGGCACCAGCACGCGGTCGAAGCCTGCGTGCTCGTGCGCCTGCGCAAAGGCGCGCACATAGTCGCGGTCGATCGCGGGGCCCTTGGCGGCATGGATCTCCGAGACCTTCTGGCCCTGGATCATGCCGATGAATTCAACGTCGTTCTGGCTCATGGTGTCCTCGTGTTTTCAGGTGGATGCGTGGTTGTTCAGGCGGCAGGCAGGCGCAGCACGCTTTCGAAGCTGCGGTCCCACAGGGGCTTCACGTCGGCGGGGCCGTCGAGCACGCCGATCTTCAGGAAGGTGTCGGCCACCTGCTGGTGGCTGCGCACCACGGCGTCGGTGACGGGGCCCAGGCTGTAGTCGCCGCTGCGGCCGTTAAAGAGCTCGACCAGGTCGCCGACGGGCACGCGCGTCTCGGCCGACTGCGCGCGCGCATAGGCCAGGAAGTTGCCGTTGATCCATGCGAAGGAGCGCTGCAGGCGCTGCAGCAGGTCGCTCAGTGCCGCACGGCGCAGCGCATCGTCCAGCGCGCGCGGGTTGGCGTAGATGGGAAAGTTGCCCGAGAGGTAACCCACGCCGGTCTTGATGGTGCGCGCGCCGTACTGCGTGCGCGCCAGCTGGCCGTTGTAGCCGTAGATGGCCCATGCATCGAGATCGCCGCGCGCAAAGGCCGACAGGCCATCCGCCGGCGTCAGGCTCACGGCCTGGATGTCGCTGAACGAGAGCCCCGCCTCGGCCAGTTGCCTGGCCAGGTAGTAGTGCGAAGTGGTGGCGCGCACATAGCCGACGCGCTTACCCTTGAAGTCGGCAATGCTGCGGATCGGCGAATCCTTGCGCGCCAGCGTGGCCTGATTGTTCAGGTCTTCATGCGTTACGGCGACCAGCTTCACGCTGGATTTCTGGCGCGCGGCGAACACCGGCGGAATTTCGCTGCCCGAGCCCAGGTCGAGCGCGTCGCCGTTGATGGCCTCGATGTGCAGCACGCCGTTGTTCAGCTCGCGCCAGTCGACCTTGTAGGGCGTATCGGCCTGGCCCGAGGCCGTGAGCAGCGGCCGCCACAGGCCCTTGTACGTGCCCACGCGCAGGGTCACGCCGGAAAGGTCGCGCGCCGGTGCCGCGGCCCGTGCAGTGCCGGTTGCTGCAGCCATGGCGCTCCAGGCTGCGGCGGCCTGCAGCAGGCGGCGCCTATCGAGTGGGAATTCAGGTTTCATGCCCCGGACCGTACCGGCGCACACGACAAAAGCGAACGCAGAAAAACGAGTTTGCATATGCGGGATGCGTCGTTTCCGCCGCGGCACGGGGCCGGTACTGTGCGCAACCATGAGTGCACTCCCCTTGCGCCGCCCGCCGGCCATCCATGAAGACCCCACGCCTACTGTCGCCCCGGCCGGAGTCGACACTGCCCTTCTCGCGCGCCTGTCGGCCCAGTTCGCCGCCACCGCGGCCGACCACGACCGGAGCGGCGCCTTTCCGCGCCAGAACTTCGAGGTGCTGCAATCGAACGGCTTCATCGGCCTGGTGGCGCCCGCGGCGTACGGCGGCGGCGGTGCCACGTTGGCAATGGCGCGTCGCGTGATTGCGGCCGTGGCACGCGGCGAACCCGCCACCGCGTTGATCCTGACGATGACCTACCTGCAGCACCATGCGCTCGCACGCAGCGACAGCCGCTGGCCACCGCACCTGCGCGAACGCGTGCTGCGCGACGCGGTAGAGCACGGCGCGCTCATCAATGCGCTGCGCGTGGAGCCCGCGCTCGGCTCGCCCGCGCGTGGCGGCCTTCCCGCAACTGTTGCCCGCCGCGACGGCAACGGCTGGAAGATCGACGGCCACAAGCTCTATACAACCGGCATCGAGGGGCTCTCCTGGCTTGCGGTATGGACACGCACCGACGAGGCCGCGCCGCGCACCGGCGTGTTCCTGGTGCCGCGCCATGCGCCCGGCGTGCGCGTGATCGCAAGCTGGGACCACCTGGGCCTGCGGGCCTCGGGCAGCCATGAAGTGGTGTTCGAGAACGTCGCCATCGACCTTGACCACGCGGTCGACCTGCGCGCTCCGGCCGACTGGGCGCCGGACGCGGGCAGCCAGACCGACATTGACTCGCATGCCACGCAGCAGGCCTGGATGACCGTGCTGCTCGGCAGCCTGTACGACGCGGTAGCGCAGGCCGCCAACAATTGGTTGACCGGCTTCCTGAACCGGCGCGCACCCGGCAGCCTGGGCGCACCGCTTGCGAGCCTGCCGCGCGTGCAGGAGCATGTGGGAGAAATTGCCGCGCTGCTGCGCACCAACCGCGTGCTGCTCGACGATGCGGCCCGCGCCGTCGACGAAGGCCACGCGCAGCCCGCCACCGAGAGCGGGCTGCTCAAGTACACCGTGACAGGCAACGCGGTGCGCGCAGTCGAAATCGCGCTGCAACTGAGCGGCAACCACGGCCTCGCACGGCAGAATCCGCTGGAGCGGCACCACCGCGACGTGCTGTGCAGCCGCATCCACACGCCGCAGAACGACGCCATATTGATTGCGGCGGGCGCGCGCGCACTGCAGTCCTCGGGAGCCGCCGCATGACCGACCTTCTCTTCTCCAGGGCTTCGCGCCGCAACTGGCTCAAGCAGGGCACCGCACTCGCACTGGCGGCTGCCGGCCCCATGCGCGCCTTTGCGCAGCAGCCGCAGATCACGCTGGTGCTCGGCGACCAGGCCGGAGGCCTGCGCGCCCTCTTCGAGGCATCGAAGGCGCTCGACGACGCGCCCTTCGCCTACCGCTGGGCCAACTTCCAGGGTGCCGCGCCGCTGTTCGAAGCGCAGCGCAGCGCGGCGGTGGACACCGCGGTGGCCGGCGACTTGCCGGTGCTTGCCGCGGCCGTCGGCCGCACGCCGCTGAAGATCGTCGCCACGCGCGTGGGCAAGGCGGATGCGCTGGGCATTGTGGTGCAGCCCGATTCACCCTTGCGCAACGTGGCCGACCTGCGCGGCAAGACGGTCATCGTTTCGTCCGCGCGCGGAAGCATCTCGCAATACCAGCTGTACGGCGCGCTCGAAGAAGCCGGCGTGCCGCGCAGCGAGGTCACGGTGAAGTTCGTGCTGCCCACCGATGCGGCCGCGGCCTTTGCTTCGAAACAGATCGATGCCTGGGCCGTGTTCGACCCCTACTACACCATCGCGCTGCAGCAAGGCGGGCGCATCTTGCGCGACGGGCGCGGCATCAACACGGCCCTGGGCTTCATCACCGCCAGCGAGCCTTCGCTGGCCGATCCGGCCAAGCGCATTGCCATCGTTCAGTTTCTCGACCGGCTGGCGCGTGCCGGCGAATGGGCGCTGGCCAACCCGGAGGCGTATGCGCAGGCCTACAGCAAGCTCACGCGGTTGCCGATCGAATCGGCGCGCATCATCACCGCGCGTGCCTCGGTCACGGGCCGGCCGGTGGCCGAAGCCGACATCGTCGCACTGCAGGCAGTGGCCGACCGCTCCGCGCGCGACGGCATCCTGCCGGTGCGCGTGGACGTGCGCGCCATCACCGATGCGCAGCTCTGGAAACGGCCGGCATGACGGCACCCGAGGTTGCCACCATCGCGCCGCTGCGCGAATTCGTCGGCGCGTTCGGCCGGCTGCTCGACAGCGCACCCGACGAGCCGCGCATTCTTTCCGAAGGTCGCACGCTGCTTCGCACACTGGTCGCGCGAGATGACTGGCTGCCCGATGCCTTCGCGCAACCCGACCCGGTGCACTACCGGCAGTTTCTGCTGCATGCCGACAGCACCGAACGCTTTTCGGTCGTGAGCTTCGTGTGGGGGCCGGGGCAAGCCACGCCGGTGCATGACCACACCGTGTGGGGCCTGATCGGCATGTTGCGCGGCGCCGAATACAGCCAGGGTTACGCGATTGGCGGTGACGGCCGGGCCCGGCCGCAGGGCGAGGCCGTGCGGCTCGACGCCGGCGATGTCGAAGCCGTGTCGCCCACCGTGGGCGACCTGCATCGCGTGCACAACGCGCACGATGACCGCGTCTCCATCAGCATTCACGTGTACGGCGCCAACATCGGCGCCGTGCAGCGTCATACTTACCCTGCAGAGGGCGGACGCAAGCCCTTCGTTTCAGGTTACTCCAATACGCTTCTTCCCAACCTGTGGGACCGCTCCGCCGAACTCCGATCGACATTCGCATGACAAGCACCACCGCCTTTCCCCTGCTGCCCTTTGCCGCCGTGCGCGCGCGCCTGCTTGCACGCGAAGAAGAAACCGCGCTGCTAGACGTGCGCGAGGAAGATCCCTTCGCGCAGGAGCATCCGCTGTGGGCCGCCAACCTGCCGCTCTCGCGCATCGAGATCGAGGCCTGGCGGCGCATTCCGCGGCGCAGCACCTTCATCGTGCTCTACGGTACGCACGACGGCATCGACCTGGCACCGCTCGCCGCACGAACGCTGGACGCGCTCGGCTACACGAACGTGCACCTGCTCGAAGGCGGCCTCGAAGGCTGGCGCGCGGCCGGCGGTGAGCTGTTTCGCGACGTGAACGTGCCGAGCAAGTCTTTCGGCGAACTTGTGGAGCACGAGCGGCACACGCCATCGCTTTCCGCGCCCGAAGTGAAGGCACTGGTCGAGGGCAAGGCCAACGTGGTGGTGCTCGACGCGCGCCGCTTCGACGAATACCAGACCATGAGCATTCCCTCGGCCACCAGCGTGCCCGGCGCGGAGCTGGTGCTGCGCGTGCGGGAGCTCGCGCCCGACCCCACCACGCAGGTGATCGTCAATTGCGCGGGCCGCACGCGCAGCATCATCGGCACGCAGTCGCTGGTGAACGCGGGCATTCCGAACCCGGTGGCCGCCCTGCGCAACGGCACCATCGGCTGGAAGCTCGCAGGGCAGGTGCTCGACCATGGCGCGAGCCGCCGCGCGCCCGGCGCGGTGTCCGATGCGCACCGCGCACAGGCCGAGGCCACTGCGCGCCGCGTGGCGGACAAGGCCGGCGTACGGCGCATCGCGCTCGACGCGCTGCACACGCTCGAAGCCCCTGAGCGCACGCTGTACCGCTTCGACGTGCGCACGCCCGAGGAATACGAGGCCGGCCACCTGCCCGGCTTTGCGAGCGCACCCGGCGGTCAGCTGGTGCAGGAAACCGATCACCAGGTGCCGGTGCGCGGCGCGCGCATCGTGCTGGCGGACGACGACGGCGTTCGCGCATCGATGAGCGCGTCGTGGCTCGCGCAGATGGGCTGGGAGGTGTATGTGCCCGATGCGGTGCCCGCGGCCTCGTCGTTCACCGAGACCGGGTCGCCTGCACCTGTCTATCCGCCCATCGCCGCCGCCGTCGCGGAGGTCGAGCCCAAGGCTCTGGCAGCGCTGATGGCACAGCCCGGCACCGCGGTGATAGACGTGACCACCAGCGCCAACTACGTGAAGCGGCACATTCCCGGCGCCTGGTATGCCATTCGCGCGCAGTTGCCGCAGGCCATAGGCACTGCAATTCCACCATCGCAGCGCTATGTGCTCACCTGCGGCAGCAGCCTGCTCGCGCGCTATGCCGCGGCCGACCTGCGCACCTTGCTCGATGCGCGCGGCCAGAGCGATGTGGAAGTGCTGGTGCTGGCGGGCGGCAACGCGGCGTGGTTTGCCGCGGGCCTGGAGGCCGAGTCAGGCGAGACGCGACTGGCCACGCCCCGCACCGACCGCTATCGCCGCCCCTACGAAGGCACGGATGCGCCCGCCGAAGCAATGCAGGCGTATCTGGATTGGGAATTCGGGCTGGTGGCACAACTGGCGCGCGACGGCACGCATCACTTTCACGTGATCTGACCATTTCGCACCGCCTATTGGCCCAAAGAAAAAAGCCGACATTCGCCGGCTTTTTTGTGGACGGGAAACCTCGCCGAAGCAGGCCCTCGAGCCTCGTCAGTTCGTCTCGGCGCTCTTGAACAGCGCCGCAACCTTGCGCTTGGTCTTGATGTTGCTCGAGATGCCGCGCGCCGGCGCAGCCTTGGCGGCGGCTTCCCAGTCGGGAGCGGCTTCGCGCTCGCCCGGCTCATAGGGCTTGTCGAAGAACGGATCGCGCGGGGCGGAAGGTGCGCGATGCGGGCGTCCGCCGCCGCGGCGCGCATCGGCGCCGATGCTGCTGCGCTCGCGCGGCTGGTCGAGCACGTCGCGTGCGTCGCCGGCCTCGCCCTCTTCGCGCCAGTGACGGCGACCGTCGTTGATGCGGCCGCGCGGCTTGTCTTCTTCGAACTCGACCGGTTCGAGCTCGATCTTCTTCTTGATCAGCTTCTCGATGTCGGCCACCAGGCGCGCATCGTTGCCGCCGCTGGCAAAGCTCACGGCCAGGCCCGAGGCGCCGGCACGGCCGGTGCGGCCGATGCGGTGCACGTAGTCTTCGGCGTTGAACGGAATGTCGAAGTTGAAGACCGCCGGCACGTCCTTGATGTCGAGGCCGCGGGCCGCAACGTCGGTACACACCAGCAGGTCGACCTCGCCCGCCTTGAACGAGGCAAGCGCCTTCAGGCGTTCGTCCTGGCTCTTGTCGCCGTGCAGCGCCGTGGTGCGAAGACCGTCGCGCTCGAGCGAGCGTGCGAGGCGCGCGCAGCCGAGCTTGCTGTTGACGAACACGAAGGCCTGCGTGATGCCGCGCTGCTTCACGATCTGCTTGAGCGCGCGGCGCTTGTCGTCGTCGCTCACGCTGTAGAAGTGCTGCTCGACGGTCGAAGCCGTTTCGTTCGGCCGCGCCACTTCGATGGTGACGGGGTTCTGCAGGTAGCTGCTGGCCAGCCGCTTGATTTCAGGCGAGAAGGTGGCCGAGAACAGAAGCGTGGTGCGCTGCTTGGGCAGGTAGCTCAGGATGCGCTGCAGGTCGGGCAGAAAGCCGATGTCCAGCATGCGGTCGGCCTCGTCGAGCACCACGTACTCCACCTGGTTGAGCACCGCGTTCTTGGCCTCGATGTGGTCGAGCAGCCGGCCCGGCGTGGCCACCAGCACTTCGACGCCCTTTTTCAGCTCGAGCGTCTGCGGCTTCATGTCGATGCCGCCGAACACCACCGTGCTGCGCAGGTTGGTGTACTTGGCGTACAGCTTGACCTGCTGGGCCACCTGGTCGGCCAGCTCGCGCGTGGGCAGTAGCACCAGCGCACGCACCGGGTGCCGCGCAGGCGAGGTGGAGGCGTTCTCGTGCTTGAGCATGCGCTGCAGCAGCGGCAGCGAAAACGCCGCGGTCTTGCCGGTGCCGGTCTGCGCGGCCCCCATCACGTCCTGCCCCGAAAGCACGACCGGAATGGCCTGCTCCTGGATGGGAGTCATGGTCTCGTAGCCCATTTCGGCTACGGCGCGCGCCAGCGGTTCCGCCAGCGATAGATTGGAGAAGGAGCTTGTCATTAAGCCCTCTATTGTCGCATTGCCGCAAAAAATGGCAGTGACGGCGCCGTGACAACGTCCGCGCCGGTCGTATTGCTATTTATTTCATAGCATCGAATGCAGCAACCATGCGCCCCGCGGCGCGACGAGGCTCAAAGCGTGCGCGCGTTGAAGGTGTCGCAAGACTTGATATCGCCGCTCTGATACCCCGCGCCGAACCAGCGTTGGCGCTGTGCGCTGGAGCCGTGGGTGAAGCTGTCGGGCACCACCGCGCGGCCCGCGGAACGCTGCAAGGCGTCGTCGCCGATCTTCTGCGCGGCGTTCATGGCCGCCTCGATGTCGCCTGGTTCGAGCCACTTCTTCGACTCTTGCGAATGGTGCGCCCAGATGCCGGCAAAGCAGTCGGCCTGCAGCTCGACCCGAACACTCAGCGCATTGTTCTGCGACTGGCTCAGGCGGCCGCGCATGCCGTCTACCTTGGCGGTCACGCCGAGTTCGTCCTGCACATGGTGGCCCACCTCGTGCGCAATGACATAGGCCTGTGCAAACTCGCCCGGCGCGCCGAGCTGGTTCTTGAGCGTGTCGTAGAAACCCAGGTCGATGTAGACCTTCTTGTCGCCCGGGCAGTAGAACGGCCCCATGGCCGATTGCCCCGTGCCGCAAGCCGTGGGCGTGGCACCGCGAAACAGCACGAGCCGGGGCGGCTGGTAGGTGCCGCCGTTCTGCCGGAAGATGTTGGTCCAGACCACCTCGGTGTTCTTGAGCACCGTCGAGACGAAGGCCGCCTCGCGGTCGCCCGATGGCAGCTTGGGCGCTGGGCCTTGTTGCTGCTGCTGTACCTGGACGGGATCGCCACCGCCGCTCAGGAGGCTGAGCACCGTGAGCGGGTTGATGCCGAAGATCCAGCCGGCAATCAGCGCGACCGCGATGGTGCCGATGCCGATGCTGCGGCCGCCGATGAAGCCGCCGCCTCCGCCGCCCCCACTGCGCCTGTCTTCGACGTTGTCCGATTGTTCGTTGCCTTCCCATCTCATCGCAGTCTCCTTGCCGGGCCGTTGTGCCGGAGCGTCGCTGGATGGTACTTTGTCCGCACCGGTGCCTTGTAAGCAAAACAGGCATTTGCATGCCTGTGGTGACGCCGTCGGAAGCGGAGGGACGCGAGGGGTACCCTCCGCGCGGCCTCTCAGGTCTTGGGAAGCGTGACGCCGCGCTGGCCCTGGTATTTGCCGCCGCGGTCCTTGTAGCTGGTTTCGCAGACCTCGTCGCTCTCGAAGAACAGCACCTGCGCGCAGCCCTCGCCCGCGTAGATCTTGGCGGGCAGCGGCGTGGTGTTGCTGAACTCGAGCGTCACGTAGCCTTCCCATTCGGGCTCGAACGGGGTCACGTTGACGATGATGCCGCAGCGTGCATAGGTGCTCTTGCCCAGGCAGATGGTGAGCACGTTGCGCGGGATGCGAAAGTACTCGACCGTGCGCGCCAGCGCAAAGCTGTTGGGCGGAATGATGCAGTAGTCGCCGTGCATGTCGACGAAGCTCTTCTCGTCGAAGTTCTTCGGGTCGACCACGGTGCTGTGGATGTTGGTGAAAACCTTGAATTCAGGCGCGCACCGGATGTCGTAGCCGTAGCTCGAAGTGCCGTAGCTGATGATCTTGTGGCCGGCGGCCTCGCGCACCTGGCCGGGCTCGAAGGGCTCGATCATGCCGGTCTGCTCGGCCATGCGCCGGATCCATTTGTCGCTCTTGATGCTCATATGCGGTCGCTGATGCTGCTGCGGGGGGAGGAATGGCACGAATTGTGGCATGGCGACCGGCGCGCGCGGCCTGCCGACGGCAGTGGGCTATCCTGCCGGCCATGCCCCAGACCCGCGATCCGCAGCCCCTTCCCTCCCGTTCGACGCCACTGGGCAAGCGCCCGTGGCGCACCGTCCAGTTGGTGCTGGGTGCCGCGCTGGTCGCCGGCGGAGTCTGGGTCGTGGGAACCCGGCTGCTGGTGATGCTCTTCCATACGCCAGGCATGCTCTACGCGGAACTCTTCATCGGCGGCGAAAGGGCGGCGGCGGCCGGCGCGCAATTCCACCAGGCGCTTGTCGAGGGCGTCGTCTCGCTGATCGCTGCGGCCTACGGGGTCGTGCTGGTCCTGTGCGGGGCCATGAACTGGCGGCTGGTGAAGGCGTCGCTCTGGTTCTGCGGCCTGGTGTCCGTGCTGGCCACAGCGGTCGCATTCGAGATCTGGCGCGGCGTGGCCGCGGCCGGCGGTTGATTGGACTGAGGCTCGCGCCTGCGGCTATCCCGCCTGCGAGATCACCGTGCGCTCGACCAGCCGGTCGTCGCCCAGCACGATCATCGAGAACAGCAGTTCCTCCAGATTGTTTGCGCGGGCGGCCTTGCGCGCCATCAGAGGCGTGGCCTGAGGGTTGAGCACCACAAAGTCGGCCTCGCAGCCGGGCTGCAGGTTGCCGACCACGCCTTCGAGCCCCAGCGCACGCGCCGCGCCGCCGGTATGGCGCCACCACAGCTGCGAAGGCGCGATGCTCAGGCCGGCCTTGGTCTGGCCCTCGCGGCCCACGTAGTAGGCCGCCATCATGGTGTGGAAGGGGCTGAAGCTGGTGCCGCCGCCCACGTCGCTGGCCAGCCCATACGGGTAGCCGACGCGGTCGGCCGCGCCGAAATCGAAGAAGCCGCTGCCTAGGAACAGGTTGCTGGTGGGGCTTACCGCGGCGGCCGTTCGGGTGTCGCGCAGCAGCTCGCGGTCGGTGTCGTCCAGGTAGATGCAGTGCGCATACACGGCGCGTTCGCGCATCAGCCCGAAGCCGGCATACACATCGAGGTACGAACGCGCCTGCGGATACAGCTCGCGCACCCACGCCACCTCGTCGCGGTTTTCGGCCACGTGCGACTGGATCCATGTGTCCGCATACTTGGCGGCCAGTTCGCCGGCGCCGCGCATCTGCGCGTCGGTGCTCGCGGGTGCAAAGCGGGGGGTAATGGCGTAGCCCAGGCGGCCGTTGTTGTGCCACTTGCGGATCAGCGCTTCCGAGTCGATAAGGCTCTGCTCGGTCTCGTCGCGCACGCCGTCCGGCGAATGCCGGTCCTGCAGCACCTTGCCGCTGATCATGCGCAGGCCCCGGCGCTGGGCGCCTTCGAAGAAAGCATCGACCGACGCCACATGCGACGTGGCAAAGGTCAGCGCCGTGGTGACGCCGTTGCGCAGCAGCTCGTCGAAGAACACGTCGGCCACTTCGTTCGAATGCGACGGGTCGATGAACTTGGCTTCCGCGGGAAAGGTGTAGTTCTCCAGCCAGGGCAGAAGCCCCGGCGAGGGCGAACCGATGATGTCCGTCTGCGGAAAATGGATGTGCATGTCCACGAAGCCCGGCGCGAGGATGCGGCCCGGCAGGTGGGTCAGCTCGGCATCGGGGTGGCGCGGCGACACGGCGGCGTGGCTGCCCACGTCGAGCACGCGCTGGCGGCCGGCACTGTCGGGGGCGACGACCAGCAGGCCGTCTTCATCGAAAACGGGCAGGCCGGCGTCGTCGAATCGCAGGAGGGAGGCGCGGTAGGCTTTTTTCATCGTTGCTGCGGAGGGTAAACCAGCCCCGCAGCGCCGCAATTTCCATGCGCGTATGAGTGCTATATGCCGAACGCACTCCCCTCGGGCGTCAAGGCGAGCGCGAGCAGCGCGCCGGCCATTCGTGTACGCCCGCTCATTGCCACACGCGAAACACGCGCCCCGTCAGCGGACCTTCGACGCTGCGCACATAAGCCAGCGCCACGCGCGCGGCCGGTACGGTTTCGACGCCCGGAAAGAGCGCGCCATATGCTTCCGACGATTCGGTCAGCAGCGTCGGACTGACCGCATTGATGCGCAGGCCGCGCGTCAGCTCGATGGCTGCGCCTTTCACGAAACCCTCGACCGCCGCATTCACTGCCGCCGCATTGGCTCCGCCGCGAACCGGATCGTCGGCCGCCACGCCCGTGGTCAGCGTGATCGAGCCGCCATCTGCCAAAAGGTGCTGGCCCAGCAGCGCGAGGCGCACCTGGCCGAGCAGCTTGTCCTGCAGGCCGATGTTGAAGTCGGCCGGCCGCATTTCGGCCAGCGGCCCGAAGAACAGCCCGCCAGCCGCCGAGACGATCGCATCGACGCGCCCTACTGCGGCATACAGCGCCTCGACGCTCGCGTCGCTCGTGATGTCGACCTGCCGGTCGCCGCGCGTGCGGCCAGCACGCACCACCTCGTGCCCGCGATTGGCCAGCGCCTGTGCCACGGCACTGCCCACCGCACCCGTCGCGCCCACAACAAGAACCTTCATGAAAACCTCGCCAAATGAATCAGGAAGGCTCCATTGTTTTGCGAATCGATAGTTTGATAAATTGCCATCCGGTTAGGCAATTCGAAACTTTGGGTTCTTAATATGGACAAGCTGCGCGCAATGGAAGTCTTCGTCGCCACGGTGGACGCGGGCAGCTTTGCCGCAGCGGCCGAGGCGCTCGATCTCTCGGCCGTAATGGTCGGCAAGCACATCCGCGCACTTGAAGATCAGCTCGGCGCTCGCCTGCTTGAGCGCACCACGCGGCGCCACGCGCTCACGGAAATCGGCGCCGCCTACCTGGAGCGCTGCCGCGACGTGCTCGCGAGCGTGCACACGGCCGACGGCGTGGCCGAGTCGCTGCGCGCCATGCCGCAAGGCGTGCTGCGCGTGACAGCGCCCGTTGCCTATGGCGCGCACCGGCTCACACCTGTCATTGCCGAGTACATCGCGGCCTATCCGCAGGTGAAGGTGGACCTGAACCTGAACGACCGCGTGGTCGATCTGGCCGAAGAGGGATTCGACTGCGGCATCCGCTCGGGCGCCGCGGTCGATGAACGGCTCATTGCACGGCCGCTCGCATTGGCACGCATGTTCGCGGTGGCAAGCCCCGCCTGGGTTGCGCGCCACGGGCTTCCGAAGCACCCGTCCGAGCTGGAAGCTTTTCCGCTGCTGGGCTTCGCGGCGTGGGGGCCGAACCATTCATGGCGCTTCACGCGCAACGGCCAGACGGTGCATGTGCCGGTGCGCGGCCCGCTCAGCACCAACAACGGCCAGGCGTTGCTGGCCGCGGCGATTGCGGGCGTCGGGGTGATCGTGCAGGCCGATGCATTGCTCGGCCCTGCCTTGGCCTCGGGTCAGGTGGTTCGGTTGCTGCCCAAGTGGGAGCTGCCGACGAGGCAGGTCCACATCATGCGGCTGCCCGAAGCCCGGCCCAGCGCCAAGCTTCGGACCTTCGTCGACTTTGTGGTCGAGCGGCTGGGCTAGCGCGACTGGGCTAACGCGCGACGCGCCCCTGCACGCCTTCGGCAAGCCAGTTCATCTTCAGGATCTGCTCGTCGTTCAGCTGCGCACCTTTCGCGATGACGACACGGCCCTCGTTGTCGCGCACGTCGCCGTTCACCGCGCGAAACGGCTGCAGCTTGCCCGCGGCAATGTCCTTCTGCCGCGCCAGCACTTCTTGCTGCACGGCCTTGGGCACCTTGGTGCCGAAGTCGCCGACGCGGATCATTCCTTCCTTCACGCCGCCCCAGACATTGCCGCTCTTCCAGCTGCCGTCGAGCACCGCCTGCGCGCGCTGCGTGTAGTAGCCGCCCCACTGGTGGGTGACCGCGACGATCTGCGCATCGGGCGCAATCTTGCGCATGTCGGAGTGGTAGGCCACGGCCATCTTGCCGCGCTCCTGCGCCGCGGCCATCACCGCGGTGGAGCCGGTGTGAAAAGCGACGACGTCGGCGTTCTGGTTGAACAGCGCCATGGCCGCGTCGCGCTCCTTCGGCGGGTCGAACCACTCGTTGAGCCACACCACGACCACCTTCGCATTCGGGTTGACCGAACGCATGCCAAGCGTAAAGGCGTTGATGCCCTGCAGCACTTCGGGAATCGGAAAACCCGCCACGTAGCCCGCAACGTTCGTCTTTGTCATGCGGCCGGCCGCAATGCCTGCGAGGTAACGGCCTTCGTAGTAGCGCGCGTTGGCCGTTGCCACGTTGGGCGCGGCCTTGTAGCCGGTGACCGATTCGAACTTCACATCCGGAAAGTCGCGCGCCACCTTGAGCGTTGGCTCCATGTAGCCGAAGCTGGGCGTGAAGATCAGCCGGTTGCCCTGCTGCGCAAGGTCGCGGATCACGCGCTCGGCGTCGGCCCCTTCGGGCACGTTCTCGACGAAGGTGGTCTTGACCTTGCCGCCGAGTGCCGCATCGACGGCCTTGCGGCCCTCTTCATGCTGGCGCACCCAGCCGGCATCGGTAACCGGCGCCACGTAGACGAAGCCGATCTTCAGCGGCTCCTTGGGAGCCTGCGGTTGCGAAAAGGCGGGAGATAAAAAACAGGCGGCTGCCCACGCCAGAACGGCGCGGCCCGCGAGGTTTTTGTACATGGTGGTCCTCTACATGGCCCCGAAAAAGCAAAAACCCGCAGCCGGCCGGGACGCCCTGCTGCGGGGTGCGGATTCTAGCGGGCGCCGTTCAGTGAAGCTGCGCGGGCTCCAGCTGCACATGCTGGCGCACGGCCTCCAGCAGCAGCGTGGCAAGCCGCTCCACGGGGGTCTCGGCCGCGGCCTGCGCGCGGTAGAGCATGAGCGACATCTGCGGCAACGCCGGAAGGCCCACCGCCGTGCGATCGATGGGGCGCACATGCGCAGGCAGGCCGAAGGGCGTGCGAACCGAAAGCCCCAGGCCCGCCGACGTGGCCGCCCACAAGGCCGCAAGGCTGGCGCTGGTGAACGCATGCCGCCACGGCGTGCCCGCGCGGTCGAGCGCGGCGGTGACGATCTCGCGCAGCGGGCACGGCGCATCGAGCAGCACCAGCGGCAGCGGCTCCCTGGTCTTGCGGGCGCCGCTGCGGCGCTCGCGCTCTTTCCACCAGGGCGCGTCGAGCGCATCGGGCGCCCGGGGGCCGATCCACTGCAGCGGCAGCCGCGCCACGCGCTCCCCGTGCGGCGTCATCTGTTCGCCGGTATCCCACACCAGCGCCAGGTCGAGCTGCCGGAGTTCGAGCCGCTCGCGCAGCTCGGCACTGCGCGCCACGCAGGCCTCGATGCGCACCTTGGGGTGCGCGCGCGAAAAGCGCCCGAGAACGGCGGGCAGCAGCGTCTCGCCGAAGTCTTCCTGCAGGCCGAGCCGCACCCAGCCCTGCAAGTCCGCCCCGCGCATGGCGGCGCCGGCTTCTTCGTTGAGTTCGAGCATGCGATGCG
Source organism: Variovorax sp. CCNWLW235 (assembly GCF_037204085.1). Classification (NCBI taxonomy): domain Bacteria; kingdom Pseudomonadati; phylum Pseudomonadota; class Betaproteobacteria; order Burkholderiales; family Comamonadaceae; genus Variovorax; species Variovorax sp. CCNWLW235. The sequence goes on from NZ_JBBCBW010000007.1 coordinate 228,970, forward strand.
CGTAGGCAAGCAGGGTTTCGCCTGCATCGGTGAGCTCCAGGCCGCGGCCGGCCTTGCGGAAAAGCGCCGTGCCGGCCTGCGCCTCTAGCTTCTTGAGCTGCGCGCTCACCGCCGACGTGGAGCGGCCCAGCCGGTCGGCCGCGCGCGCATAGCTCCCCAGTGCGATGCCGGTGGAAAAGCTGCGCAGCACGTCGAGATCGAACATCACCTGGGACATGGATTCACCTTTCAGCAATCGTCCTGTTTTTTTGAACGGTTGCATCATTATTTTCTGATTTTCAAAACCTTTGCAACGGCGGAAACTGCACCGCAAATGAATCCATCGACCTCCTCTTCTTCGTTCCCGCCCAGCCATCGCTGGAAGGTGCTGGCCGCGGGCGTGGCCGCCAATGCGGCCTTCTCCGTGGCCTTCAGCGGCATTCCGATGACCGCGGTACTGATGCGCACCGGCTACCAGCTCGACAACGCCACACTCGGCCTGGTGCTGGGCCTGATGGGCCTGGGCATTGCGGTGAGCGAGCTGCCCTGGGGCCTGTTGACCGACCGCTGGGGTGACAGGCCGGTGCTGCTGATGGGCCTGGGCAGCACCACCATCGCGCTCGCGGCAATGGCGCTTTGGGCGGCCCCCAGCGCGCAGCACATTCCCGGCCTGGGCTGGCTGGGTGCGGGGCTGCTGCTGGTGGGCCTGCTCGGCGGCAGCGTCAACGGCGCGAGCGGCCGGGCGGTGATGACGTGGTTCGATGCCGGAGAGCGTGGGCTCGCCATGAGCATCCGCCAGACCGCCGTGCCGTTGGGTGGCGGCATCGGCGCACTGGTGTTGCCCTTTGTGGCGCTGCACTTCGGCTTTGCCGCGCTCTACGGTCTGCTGGCGGTGCTGTGCATGCTGAGCGCGGTGATGAGTTGGGCCTGGGTGCATGAGCCGCCGATTGCGCCGCGGACAAAAGCCGACGTTGCGCAAGCCGCTGCCGCGCCGCAGAGTGGTCCGCTGCGCGACGCGCGCGTCTGGCGCATCGTGGGCGGCATCGGCATTCTGTGTGCGCCGCAGTTCGCGGTGCTCTCTTTCGGCACCGTGTTCCTGCACGACTTCGGCCATGCCAGGCTTGCAACCATCACCGCCACGATGGTGTTCATACAGATCGGCGCGATGGTGATGCGCGTATGGAGCGGCCGCTGGACCGACCGCCGGCTCAACCGCCCCGCCTATCTGCGCGCCTGCAGCGCACTGAGCGTGCTGCTGTTTGCAGGGCTCGCGGGCCTGGTGGTGGCGGCAGGCACGCACGCGGCCGATTCAGCGGCCCTGCGCGTGGCGCTGGTGGTACTGCTGGCGGCGAGCGGTGTCTGCGTATCGGCCTGGCACGGCGTGGCCTACACAGAGTTGGCCACGCTGGCCGGTGCGGCCCGCGCCGGCACCGCCTTGGGCATGGCGAACACCAGCGTGTTCCTGGTGTGCTTTGTCACGCCCTTTTCCATTCCGCACCTGCTCGCGCTGCAGGGCTGGGCGCTGGTGTGGCTTGCAGCCAGCGCCTGTGCGCTGGTGGCAATGCCGCTGCTGGTTCCGCGGCAACATGCCGCCGCGGATGCCGGTCAGAAGGTCGCGAAGACCGCGTTGAGCCGGTCGACGTAGGCGCGCTTGGCACTGGCGTCGATGAAGCTGCCTTCGAAGCTGTTGGCCGCGAGCTGCCAGGCCTGCTGCACATTCAGCCCGGTAGCCGCAAAGGTCTGCGTGAAGTTCTGGTTCATGTAGCCGCCAAAGTACGCCGGGTCGTCCGAGTTGACGGTAGCGACCAGGCCCGCATCGAGCAGCGCGCCGAGGTTGTGCTGCGCCAGGTCCGGGAACACGCAGAGCTTGAGATTCGACAGCGGGCACACGGTGAGCGGAATGCGGTCTTGCGCAAGCCGCTTCATCAGCGCCGGGTCTTTCGCGCTCTGCACGCCGTGGTCGACGCGCTCTACCTTCAGCACGTCGAGCGCGCTCCACACGTACTCTGGCGGGCCCTCCTCGCCCGCATGTGCGACAAGGTGCAAGCCCAGTTCGCGGCAGCGCGCGAACACGCGCGCAAACTTTTCGGGCGGATGGCCCACCTCGCTCGAATCGAGCCCAACGCCAAGAAACAAGTCCCGGAACGGCAGCGCCTGCTCCAGCGTCTCGAAGGCTTCTTGTTCGCTCAGGTGGCGCAGGAAGCACAGGATGAGCGCCGCGCTCACGCCGAGCTTCGGCCCCGCGTCGACGCACGCACGGTGCAGGCCGCTCACCACCACCTCCATCGGCACGCCGCGCGCCGTGTGCGTCTGCGGGTCGAAGAACATCTCGGTGTGCACCACGTTGTCGGCCGCGGCGCGCTCCAGGTAGGCCCAGGCCATGTCGTAGAAGTCTTGCTCCTTCAGCAGCACGCTGGCGCCGGCGTAGTAGATGTCGAGAAAACTCTGCAGGTTGGTGAAGGCGTAGGCGCGGCGCAAGTCTTCCACGCTCGCGTAGGGAATGCTCACGCCGTTGCGCTGCGCGAGCGCGAAGATCAGCTCGGGCTCGAGCGAGCCTTCGATGTGCATGTGCAGCTCGGCCTTGGGCATGGCGCGCAGCAGCTCGGGCAGGCGGTCGGCGGCAATGTTGCCGAAGCTCTTGTCGAAGACGGGTCGGTAGTCGGTCATGGTGGGGCAAATCGGGCGTTGTGATTGCGCACAGCATAAGCGCTGCCGCGCCCGTGCGCGAGGCCGCCGCGACCCGGATAATCGGGCTTCCACCCGCATGAGGATTCCATGAGAGCCATTGCGCCTATTGCAGCCCTGCTTCTGGCCGCCTGCTCGGCGGTTGCCGTGCCTTCCGCCCTTGCGCAGACCCCGTACGCCGGCCCGCTGTTCGACACGCACCTGCACTACAACCAGGAAGCCTGGGACGGCAATACCGGGCCGTATCCGCCGGCCGAGGCGCTCGCGCGCATGCAGCGCAACAACGTGAAGGCGATCATCGCCAACTCGCGGCCCAACGCCGGCACGCAAACCCTGGCCGCGGCGCGCGAAACCCGCGAGGCGGGCGTTACCGTGGTGCCCTTCGTGCGCCTGTACCGCAACCGCGACGACTACAGCAACTGGTTCCGCGACGAAACCATTCACGAGATGGTGCAGACCGAACTGGCGCGCGGCACCGCAAGCGGGCCCTACCGCGGTATCGGCGAGTTCCACCTGTACGAGAGCGCCAATGCCAACGGCCCCGTTGCCAAGAAGCTCATTGCGCTGGCGGAGCGGCAAAAGCTGGCGGTGCTTGCGCACGTGGACGACGTGGCAATCGACCTGCTGATGGCCAATGCGCCTTCGAAGGGCCAATCGCTGCGCCTCATCTGGGCGCACACGGGCATCGGCGGCGCGCCGATCGAGCGGGTGCAGGCGCTGCTGGAGCGCTATCCGCTGCTGATGGGCGAGCTTTCTTATCGCCCCGGGCTCACCTGCGAGGGCGGCAAGCTGTGCCCCGAATGGCGCGCGCTGCTGCTCAAGTACCCCGAGCGCTTTGTGGTCGGCTCCGACACCTGGGTCAACCAGCGCTGGAGCGCCTACGACGAGATCATGCGCGGCTACCGCACCTGGCTTGGCGACCTGCCGCCCGACGTGGCGCAGCGCATTGCGTGGGGCAACGCAGCCGCGCTGTTCAGCCTGCGCTGAGCGGGGCGGCTGCTGCCTTGGTTTCGACCGGCAGCTCGAGCGTGAACGCCGCACCGGTGCCGGGCCCGTCGCTGTGCGCCGTGAGGGTGCCGCCCATTTCATGCGCGGCAATCACCGCGCTGTGCAGGCCGAACCCATGGCCGGTCTTCTTGGTGGTGAAGCCGTGCACGAACACCTGGGTCAGCGCCTGCGTCTCTATGCCCACGCCGTTGTCCGCCACGCAGATGCGAAGCCGCTGCGCGGGCGTCAGGTTCACCCGCACCGTGAGCCTCGGCTCGCGGTCGGTCACGCCGTCCATCGCCTGCTCGGCGTTGCTGATGAGGTTCACCAGAATCTGAAGTATTCGCCCGTGGTCGAGCATCAATTCGGGAACGGAAGCGATCTCTTTGTCGATCACCATCTGGCGCCGCTTCAGTGCCTCTTCGTTGATGCGCAGCGCATCTTCGACCAGACCGCGGATCTGCACCTTCTCCAGCAGCCTCGAAGCTCCGGCATGGGCCTGCTGCGCGGCAATGATCTCCTTGATGTGTTCCACGTTCTTGCTGAGCACCGCAAGCTCCTTGATGGCGTCGTTTTGCTCCGTCACCAGCGCTGAAGCCAGCTGGCGCAAATAACCGGGAATCATCTTGCCCTTGGGGTCCGATGCCAGGAACGCGCCCAGGTCATCCGCATGCTCATCCAGCAGTTGCACCGCCCGCGCGAGCCCGGCCACCTTGGAAGCACGAACGCGCGAAAGAATGAGCGCTGCGGAGACGTTCACGCTGTTGAGCACATTGCCCACGTTGTGCAGCACATTGGTGGCAATGCGGGCCATGCCCGCCAGGTGCGAGGCCTCGACCAGCTGCTTGTGAACCTCGGCAATCTGGCGCTCGGCCTCCTTCAGGTCCGAGATGTTCTTGGTGATGCCGAAGGTTCCGATGATCTCGCCCGCGCGGTTGCGCAGCGGCATCTTCGTGGTCAAGGCCCAGGTGTCGGGCCGCCCGTCGATCCAGGTTTCTTTTTCCACCTTGCCGATCATCGGCAGGCCCGTGCGGATGATCTCCTGCTCGTCTTCGAAGGCCGGCCGTGCATGGTCGTCGGAGAAGACGTCGAAATCGGACTTGCCCACCAGCCCCTCGGGCGTGGACATTCCAAATTCAAGGGCCTGGGCCGTGCTGGTCTTGATGAAGCGGGACTGCGCGTCCTTGAAGTAGATGTGGTCCGGGGAGTTGTCCAGGAGCGCGCGAAGAAGATCGCGCTCGTTCGCCAGCATCTCGTCTTCGCGGTGGCGCCGGGTCACATCGAGCATGACGCCCTGGCTGCCGATGACCGCCCCACCCGGCCCCAGCACCGCGGATTCGACCACCTGCCAGATCTGCGGCTGGCCGCCCGCGCCACAAAGAACTTCTTCCCGCTCGAGCTGCTGCCCCGTCTGGATGACCTGCGCGTGCTGCCGGTCTTCCCGCTCGGCGAGTTCCGGCCGCCACGGCGAATCCGCCTCTTGCGCCGCATCGGAAGAGGCGATCTCGGTGGCAGTGCGGCCAAGGATGCGGTCGGCCGATGTGCGCTTGAGCTGGCTGAACCGCTCGTTCACGAAGACGAACCGTCCCGCGGTGTCCTTGCGAAAAATTGCGGCGGGCAACTGCTCGACGATCGGCGCCGTGTCCTGCAAAAGGGTTGCGCTTGCGACCGAGGCGGTTTGGCTTGGCATGGCGATGCGGCTCCCAGGAAAAAATGTCTTATATCCCGTGCCGCGGGCGGACACCAGCCTTGGATCTTCCGCACCCGCCCGACTCGACCCGCGTCAATTATGAACATCGTATAAACTTGCACGACGTTCACATTTCAATGGCTGACCTTTGGCAGACGCAGAACCTACAGGCAGGCGCGAGCGGCGCCGCGCCCAAACGCTCGACAGCGTGGCAACCGTTGCCATGCGGCTCTTCGAGGCCAATGGCTACAACGCCACCACCATGGAACAGATCGCGCTGCAGGCCGACGTGGCCAAGGGCACGCTGTACAACCACTTTCCAACCAAGGAAGCGATCCTCGCGCACTGGGTGCACAAGGAGCTGGCCGAGGACACCCAACGGCTGAGCCGGCTGGCCGAGAAGCCCGGCAGCTTCGAGTCGCGGCTGATGCAGCTGCTCGACGCGTCGGCCGAATGGTCGGAGCGCTACCGGGCCTACCTGCTCGACTACTTCCGGTTTCGCTTTCTCAACATCGAGGACGAGCTCGACGCCGGCGATGCCCAGGGACGCCCGCGCGACCTTGCAGGGCTCTTTGCGCTGCTGATCGGGCAGGCGCAGCAAGACGGCTCGCTGCGCGCCGACCTGCCCGCCGAGCACCTGGCTTCGCTGCTGCACCACCTGTACTTCGGCGCGCTCATGCGATGGCTCACGCAGCCGGGCCTGGTGCTCGGCGACGAGTTTGCGGTCATTGTCGAAATCTTTGTCGGCGGCGCCCGTGCCGCCGACAAGCCACTGCGGAGAAAGCGCGCATGAAGATCGCCGTCGTTACCTATGGCACCGAGGGCGATACCCGCCCGCTCGCGGCGCTGTGCCATGCGCTCGACAACGCGGGCCACGCGTCGGTGCTGCTGGCGGACGCATCCACGCTCGGCACCGCGCAGCGGCTCGGCGTGCGCTCGCATGCATTGGCAGGCGACATCCGCGGCGCGCTGGGCTCCGGCGGGGCCATTGCCAACGTCGTGGCGCAGAGCGAGCGGCCCGGAGCGGCCGCCAAGGCGCTCGCGGACATTGCCAACGCGCAAGCCGCGGCCTGGCTGCGGCAAACGGTCGAGACCGCGCGCGGCTGCGACGCCATCGTGTGCGCAGGGCTCACCGCTTTCGTGGGGCTGTCGGCGGCGGAAGCACTCGATGTGCCGGCTATCGGTGCCGGCATGTTCCCGCTCACTCCGACCCGTGAGTTCGCATCGCCTTTCCTGCCGCCTTCGCGCGTGCCGCGCTTTCTGAACCGCGCCAGCCATCATCTGGTCACCGCAATGCTGTGGCGTGCATTCCGGCCGGCGCTGAATGCGGCACGTGCCGAAGTGTGCGGCCTGCCGCCGCGCCGCCGCATGTGGACCGCGCATCCGGCGCTCTACGGCTTTTCGCCCAGCCTTGTGCCGCGGCCGGCCGACTGGCCCGCAAACGCCGCCGTGTGCGGTCAGTGGATTCCGCCGGTCCCTGATTGGCAGCCGCCGCAGTCGCTGAGCACCTTCCTCGCCGCGGGCGAGCCACCGGTCTACATCGGCTTCGGCAGCATGACCGGGTTCGATGCGAGCCGCCTGCGCCAGGTGGTGGTCGATGCCGTCGCGGGCCGGCGCGCCGTGCTCAACCCCGGCTGGAGCGGCATCGACGTGCAGCAGCTCCCCGCCAACTTTCATGTGGTGGGCGACACGCCGCATGACTGGCTGTTTCCGCGAATGGCGGTGGTGGTGCATCACGGCGGCTCGGGCACCGCGCATTCGGCCGCGCGCGCGGGGGTGCCGTCGGTGGTGGTGCCGTTTGCGGGCGATCAGTTCTTCTGGGCGCACCGGCTGGCGCTGGCAGGCGTTGCGCCCGAGGCGGTCGCGGGCAACCGCCTGGGCGCGGACCAACTGGCGCGGGCCATTGCATTTGCAGACCGCCCGGAAGTGCGTGCCAAGGCGCACGCCTTGGGCGAGAAGATGCGTGCGGAAAATGGCTTGGCGCGTGCCGTGGAGGCCATCGACAAAATCGTGGCGACTGCTGCCTGATTCGATGGTTGCCGCTAATCCGCGGCCCTGCCCTGCACCTGGGTCTTGAAGCCTCGGTTGTTCTCGAAAGCCACGTTCAGCCTGGCGCCATCGAAGCGCAGCAGGTACATCGACACGTCGCCATCGCTCAGCGAACGCGAGAAGATGCGAAAGCTCTGCGGGTCGGTCCAGTCGCCCCTGACTGCGACCGGTGCTTCGGCAACCTTCTCGTTGATGCGGTAGTAGCCGTCGAGCCCCAGCGGCCCGGTCACCGGCTCGGCCGGCGCATCGGTGCGGCCGTTGTCGAAGAGTATTTCGTAGCTTGGGGTGGCGGCCGTGAGATCGAGCATCAGACGTCTAACCCCCAACACATTGCGGTCGAATTGCCAGACCTTGCGTGAGACCGCCGCGGCAAGCTCGGGTGCGGGCGCCACGGGACTTTGCTTTTCTACGGACGCGGCGCGAATGCGATCGGCCAGCAAGGCCTGCGCAGCGCCGTCTTCAGGCAGCGGCCGGGCCGAACGGGCGGCGGCCGCGATCATGTCGATGAACGGAGGCAGCAGGTAGTTGCGCCGCCCCGTGACCACGGCCACCACATCGATGTCCGGCATCACGATGATCAGTTGCCGGTTCATGCCCGCGGCAATGTAGGCACGCTTTTCCGGAATGGTCCACCAGCCGTTCGCATAGCGGAAAACGGGCGCATCCTTGAAGCCCATGTCCACCGATGCTTGAAAGACCTGCTCCACCCACGCGGCGGGCAGCAGCTGGCGCGCTTCCCATTGGCCCTTGCGTAGGTAGAGGTAGCCGATCTTCGCCATATCGCGCGGATGCAGATAAAGGCCGAAGCCGCCGGTCTCGATGCCCTGCGGATCCTTGCGCCAGCGAACGTCGCCGATGCCCAGCGGCTGGAACAGCCTGCGCTGCGCATAGGCCAGCGTGCTGCCGCCTGTTTTCTTCGCAAGAATGGCCGACAGCAGATGCGTGTTACCGCTGTTGTAGTTGAAGCTTCCGCCGGGCGGCTGCGCCATCGGGCGGTCGAGCACAAAGCCTTGCCAGTCGCGGCTGCGTACAAACTGCAGGCCTGTCTCTGGTGCCGAACCGTCGAGCTTTTCCTTCCAGTCGATGCCCGAGGTCATATCGAGCAGGTGCGCGAGGGTCATTGCCTTCTTCGATGCATCGAGATTCGCAATGCTTCGCTCTGGAAAGAAGTCGATCACCGGCTGGTCGCGCGAAGCCAGCAGCCCGTCCTGGATTGCCATGCCGGTGAGCGTTCCGACGACGGCCTTGGTGGTGGAGTTCACCGCATGCTTGAGATTGGCGCGATAGGGTGCGTAGTAGGCCTCGGCAACCAGCCTCCCGTGGCGCGTGACGAGCAGGCTGTCCATCGCGTTGGCGGCGCCAAAGTCGACCAGCCTGGCGATGGCGGCGGAATCCATGCCTTGCGCCTCGGGTGTGCTTGCCAGCCATCCGGCAGTCGGCCAGACGGCCGGCTCGTCGGCCGGTGCGGCCCTGAGCGGCAAGGCCGCAAAGAGCAGCGAGGCCGCCATGGTGGCCAGGAGGCTTGTCTTGCCGTGCACCCGCATACCGGTCTCCCAGTGAGTTTGGCGCCGATCATATCGGCGCTGCTTCAATCGCCAAAGGCGCGCAGCATCGCCTTGCGCAACCAGGCCTCCGCCGGGTCTTTGTCGGTTACGGCGCGCCACGCCAGCTTGATCTGGTAGCTCGGGCTTTCGAACGGCAAAGCCTCGTAGCGAAGCCCGCCTTGCGCCGACAGCGCCTGCGCCACGTGCTCGGGCACCGTGGCCAGCAGCTCGGTGCCGGCCAAAACCGCGGGCAGGCTGCCGAACTGCGGCACAGAAAAGGCCACATCGCGCTGCCTGCCGATCTCGCTCAGTGTTTCGTCGACGGTGCCGCAGAGGTCACCTGCGTAGGTCACGAGCACATGCCGCCGGCGGCAGTAGTCGTCGAGCGTGAGCTTTCCGGCGCCGGTGTCGGCGCGCAGCAGTGCGAAACGCGCCGTGCGAACCTTGCGGACCTTCGCGCCCGCAGGCAGGTCTTTCAGGAAGCTCATCACCGCGCTGACCTGCCCGTCGTCCAGATGCTGCGCAGCGTTGCGATAGCAGACCGTGAGCGTGACCAGCCTGGCGCGCGGCGCCTCGGCACCGAGCGCGCGAAGCAGCCGCGGCAGCATCGCGATCTGCAGGTCGTCCGTCAGGCCGATGCGAAACACCGGCGCGGCGCGCTCGGGCTCGAATTCCGCCTGCGCGCGCAGCGTCGCCTCGATCTGCTCGAGTGCCGGCCCGAGACCCTGCATCAGCGCCAGCGCGCGCTCGGTCGGCTCCATCACCCGTCCCTGGCGCACCAGCAGCGGATCGCCCGTGAGCTCGCGCAGCCGCCCAAGCGCGTGGCTCACCGCGGGCTGCCCCAGGTTGAGGCGCTCGGCGGCGCGGCTCACGTGCCGCTCGCGCATGAGTGCCGCCAGAACGGTGAGCAGGTTTAGGTCGATTCGGCTGAGTTCGATAGGTTTCATGCAGGCGCGTTGGAGCTATCGATTGCGTGCATACCGAATATCGTATGAATCAATTTCCTTGATTGTCTTGGGGCCACTAGATTGGCGTGGTCGGTTGCCCAGTGTTGCAACCCTCGTTCTTTCAAGGAGTGTTTTTGTATGAGCAAGATGGTTCGCTTCCACGAGTTCGGCGGTGCCGAGGTGCTGAAGATCGAGCAGGTGGCTACGCCCTCGCCCGGTGCCGGCGAGGTGCGCATCGCGGTGCAGGCCATCGGCCTGAACTGGGCCGATGCGCTGTGGCGGCAGAACTTGTACATCGAAGACGCGACCCTGCCGGCCGGCCTGGGCAACGAGGCGGCCGGCACCATCGACGCGGTCGGCGCGGGTGTCAGCGGCTTCTCCATCGGCGACCGGGTTGCGGTTCTGCCCGGTGCCAACCAGGGCCGCTACCCTACCTATGGCGAGAGCATCCTGTTCCCCGCCACCCACGTGGTCCGCTACCCTGAAAGGCTCTCCCCCGCGCAAGCCGCCGGCGCCTACATGGCCTACCTGACGGGCTACTTTCCGATGTTCGAGATGGCGCGGCTACAGCGCGGGCAAACGATGCTCGTCACAGGCGCCTCGTCGGGCACGGGCATTGCGGCGCTGCAGATGGCGCGTGCGGCCGGCATCGTTGCCATTGCAACCACCCGCACGGCGGCCAAGCGACAGGCGCTCTTCGATGCGGGCGCGACGCATGTGGTGGTCACGCAAGACGAAGACGTGGTCGAACGCGTGCTGGCGCTCACCGGCGGGCGCGGCGTCGACCTGGTGTACGACGGCGTGGGCGGTGCGCAGCTCGAGCGGCTCGGCGGCGTGGTCGCGCAGCGCGGTTGGTATGTGCTGTACGGACTCTCCGGCGGCGCGGAGCTCAGGTATCCGGTTCTTGCGCAGTTTCGCAAGAGCTGGCGCTTCCACGTCTACACAGTGCTGGAGTTCATCGGCTCACCCACCATGGGCCTGCCGCGCGACGAGGATGCGTTCAGCCGCGGGCTGGGCTTCGTCAACGGGGGCTTGGCCAGCGGCGCCTTGCAGATGCGCATCGACCGCAGCTTTGCGCTCGACGATGTGGTGCAGGCCCACCAGTACCTCGAACGCGCGGGCCACATCGGCAAGATCGTTCTCACGGTTTGAGCTACCAGGCCGCCTCGCCGTCCTGAAGGGCACGCTGCGCAAGCAGGAAGGTGGCGGCGTTCCAGCTCTGGCCCGCCATTCCCATCGGCACCAGCGTGCGGCCATGGAACCACTCGGTAAACCGCCAGTCGCCGAGCTCGTTCACGTGCGCAAGGCGCGCGAGTTCGGGCCAGGCCAGATCGTGCAGGCCCATGCGCGCGAGCGCCATCACCCAGAAGCCGCCGACGAACGGCCAGATGCCGCCGTTGTGATACTGGTGCACCACGTTCTGTTGATGGCGCGCCATGTACGGCCGCCACAGCGCATGCTCGCGCGTGAGCGGATGCAGCACCACGCGCACGGGGTAAGGTTCTGCAGCGCGCGCGGCCACGATGGTCTTGACGATGCGGCGCGCCATGGAAGCGTCGGCCAGCCCGCTCTGTATGGCCAGCACGTTGCCGAACACATCGCCCTCGTTGCCCACGAATGAAAGATTGACGAAGCTGAGATACAGGCCCGGGTCGTCCCGGCCGCGTCGCGCGTAATGGCGAAGCAAGCGTGCGCGGTGGTATTCGGGCAGGTCTTGCTGGAACGGATTGAACAGGTGGTTGAAGTGGTGCTCGGTGGCCTCGGCGCGGTCCAGCGCGAAGCGGCGCTTCACGTCGTACCAGAGCGCGTTGGTGTACAGCACATAGCCCGAGCGGGGCATGATGTCGGCCCAGTCGCTGGCCTCGTTCTGCTGCAGCAGCCTGAAGTGCTGGTGCTCCTGCGCCAGCAGCCAGCCGATGGCGCGCTCCACCTCGCCGCTCCAATGCGAGGCACCGACCTGGCCATGGCGGCGCACATGGTCCACCGCAATCAGCCACCACAGCGTGGCATCGATGCAGCCCAGGTACCAGAAGTCGGCGTCGAGGCCTTCGGGGTCGACGTACTTGGGAATCTGCCCGTTGGCGGCCTGCTGCGCCGCGAGCGCATCGAGGCTGGCGACGGCGCCCTTCTCCAGCGCGGGCACGCCGCTGCCGCACATTGCCATCACGCAAATGGCGGCGTCGCGCCCGAAGATGCGCGTGTAGCGCCGCGCCACCGCCGCCTCCGTGGGGCTGGCGGCCAGGATGCCGTGCGGCGTCAGGTTGCGTTCCAGGAGCTGGATGGAAGCTTGGGCGCAGTTGTCGATCAATGCGAGGGTGCTGGCGTCAAGTTTGGTCATGGGTTCGATAGGCTTGCGGCGTCAGGCCGTGCTGCCGCGCGAAGGCGCGCTGCAGTGCATCCACCGATCCGAAGCCGCTGAGGCTCGCGATCCGGTCTTGCGGCCACTGCGTCTGACGCAGCAGTTGCGCGGCGGCTGCCACGCGAATCTGTTCAACAAAGCGCGCCGGCGTGCGGCCGGTCTCGGCCGCAAAGGCGCGCGCGAAATTTCTCGGGCTCATCTGCACACGCTCGGCCAGCGCCTCCACCGACAGATCGTCCTGCGGATGCGTGCCGATCCAAGCCACCAGTTCGCGCAGCCGATGGCTCGCCGAGGCCTGCGCCTGCAGCGCCTGGCTCAGCTGCGGCTGCTCGGCGCCGCGCAGCATGGGCAGCGCCAGCGTGCGGGCGATCTCCATCGACACGGCATGGCCGAGGTCGTCTTCGACCAGCGCGAGCGCAAGCTCGATGCCGGTGGTGACGCCGGCCGATGTCCACACCGGCCCGTCATGCACGTAGATGCGTTCGCGCTGCACCCGCACCTGCGGCCACAGCGCCTGCAGCTGGTCGCAGGCGCGCCAGTGCGTGGTGGCCTCGCGGCCGTCGAGCAGGCCGGCCGCGGCGAGCGCAAACGCCCCGCTGCATACGCTGGCAATGCGGCGTACGCCGGGCGCAACTTCCGCAAGCCATGCGCCGATGCGCTGCTCCACGATGGCCGCGCGCACGCCCGGTTCGTCGCCACCTGCGACGACGAGCGTATCGATGACGGCGGGCAATTGCCGCAGGTTGCAGGTTCCGGCAAAGCTCAGGCCGCCGTTCGTCAGCACGTTGCCGCCCGATGGCGACGCGATGTGCAAGCGATAGCTGCCAGGGCGCAGCAGCTCGGCCTTGCTGAACACGCTTGCGGGGCCGGCGACGTCGATGGCCTCGACACCGTCGAACGCGACAAGCACCACATCGCTGGCAGAAACCGCGGCTTCTTCGTCCTTGTGGGTCAGGGTCTGCATTCGTAGTCTCAGGGCATCGTCACGTCGACAAGGGTATGGCCATGTGGAGATGGGTTGGGGCGCTGATCGGAGCAAGTATTGCAGCCTTTGCGCTGGCAGGCTGCAGCGGGAGCGCGACACCGCTGCCACCCCCTCCTACCGATGCGGCCCGCAGCGAGCGCGAGAAGCAGGCCTTTGTCGAGGCCCTCGAGCCCCGCCGTGCCGGCAGGCCCGTGGTGGCCGTGCTCGCACTGAACGAAGGCACCGAAATGACCGACCTGCTGCTGCCGCATGCGGTGCTCAGGCGTGCCGATGTGGCCGAGGTGCGCATCGTGGCCCCGCGCGCCGGGCGGGTGAGCCTGTATCCCGCACTGGAGATCGACGGCGCGCAGGACTTTGCGGGCTTCGACCGGCAGAACCCGTCGGGCGCCGACTACGTGATCGTGCCCGCGATGATCACCGAGGGCGACCCCGCCGTTTCCGCTTGGCTGAAGCAGCAGTCAGCACTGGGTGCACGCGTGATCGGCGTCTGCTCCGGCGCGCTGGTGGTCGGCCGCGCCGGCCTGCTCGACGGGCGGCGCTTTGCGGGCCACTGGTACGACCGCGGCACGCTGCAGAAGCGCCACCCGGGCGCCACCTACGTGCCGCACCAGCGCTACGTGGTGGACCGCGGCGTTGCCACGACCACGGGCATCACCGCCTCGGTGCCGACCATGCTCGCACTGGTCGAAGCCATCGGCGGGCCCGAAAAGGCAAAGGCGCTCGCCGTCGAGCTGGGCGTGGCCTCCTGGAGCCCCGGGCACGACAGCACGCCGTTCTATCTTGACGCAGGCCGCAGAGCCGACTTCCTGCTGAACAAGGCCGCGTTCTGGCGCCAGCAGCGGCGCAGCATCGAGGTGCGCAATGGCAGCGACGACATCGCCCTGGCGCTGGTGGCCGATGCCTGGTCGCGCAGCGGGCGCGCCAGCGTCGAGGCGGTGTCGGCTTCAGGGCCGGTGACGCTGCGCAGCGGGCTGGAGCTCATTGCGCAGCCCTCCGGCAAGGGGAAAGCGCCGCCCCTTCCGCTCTCGGCAACGCTCAAGCCCGTGCAGCAACTGGACCGCACGCTGTGCGAGATTGGCGAGCGTTACGGCGCATCGCGGCGCGACTGGGTCATGCTCGAGATGGAATATCCCGGCCCGTTGAGCGGTTGCCCGAGCTGATCTTCAGCCGCGCAAAAACAAAAAGGGCCGCCCGGAGGCGACCCTTTTCTGAATGCAAGGCTCGAAGCGATTACTTCTTGTCGCCGCCCGGCACCTTGCCTTCCACGCCCTTGACGTAGAAGTTCACGCCCGAGAGAAACTTGTCGTCGGCCACTGCGTCCTTGGCGACCACTTCCTTGCCGTCCTGGCCGAGGATCGGGCCCTTCCAGATCACGAAGCTGCCGTCCTTCAGGCCCTTCTTCACCTCTTCGACCTTGGTCTTGATGTCGGCCGGCACGTCTTCGGCGATGGAGACGATGTCGATGGCGCCTTCCTTCACGCCCCACCAGCTTTGGCCGGTGGCCCACTTGCCGTCGAGCGCGTCTTGCGTGGCCTTGATGTAGTACGGAGCCCAGTTGATGGTGGCAGAGGCCAGGTGGGCCTTGGGGCCGTAGGCGGTCATGTCCGAATCCCAGCCGAAGGCGCGCTTGCCTTTTTCCTGTGCGGTCTTGAGCACGGCCGGCGAGTCGGTGTTCTGGAACAGCACGTCGGCACCGCCGTTGATGAGGGCCGTAGCGGCTTCGGTTTCCTTGGGCGGGCTGAACCATTCGTTCACCCACACCACCTTGGTGGTGATCTTCGGGTTGACCGACTGCGCGCCGAGCGTAAAGCTGTTGATGTTGCGCAGCACCTCGGGAATCGGCACCGAGCCCACCACGCCGAGCGTGTTGCTCTTGGTCATGGCACCGGCAATCACGCCGGCCATGTAGGCGCCTTCATACGTGCGGCTGTCGTAGGTGCGCATGTTCTCGGCGGTCTTGTAGCCGGTGGCATGCTCGAACTTCACTTCCTTGCTGTCGGCGGCCACCTTGAGCATGGGCTCCATGTAGCCGAAGGTGGTGCCGAAGATCAGCTTGTTGCCTTGGCCGACCATGTCGCGGAACACGCGCTCGGCGTCGGCGCCTTCGGGCACGCTCTCGACGAAGGTGGTCTTGATCTTGTCGCCGAATTCCTTCTCGAGCGCCTTGCGGCCGTTGTCGTGCGCGAAGGTCCAGCCGCCGTCTCCCACCGGACCGATGTATGCGAATGCGATGTTGAGCGGCGCGGCCGGTGCCGGTGCGGCGGCAGCAGGCGCCGGGGCGGGCGCGGGGGCCGCGGCCGGTGGCGCCGCCTCTTCTTTCTTGCCGCAGCCGATCAGGGCTGCCGAAGCCACCGCGGTGAGGGCGGCGAGCTTGAGCAGGGAAGAGCGCTTGTTCAGATCATTCATTGTCGGAAATCCTCAAAAAAGGACAGGTTGGCGGAAAACGAAAAACGAGATTATGAGCCGGGGTAGAACGGCTTTCCGATGGATGCCGGCATGTTGATGCGAATGAACGCCGGGTTGCGCGAAATCAGCGCCAGCACGACGATGGGCGCGATGTATTGCAGCATGCTGAGGAACTGCGGCGGCACATCGACCCCGCTGCTCTGCAGGTGAAAACCCAGCATCGAGACACCGCCGAAGAGGTAGGCGCCCAGCAGCACGCGAATGGGCCGCCAGGTGGCAAAAGTGGTGAGCGCCAGTGCAATCCAGCCGCGGCCCGCGACCATGCCCTCGACCCAGAGCGGCGTGTAGACGGTCGAGAGGTAAGCGCCCGCCAGACCGCACAGCGCGCCGCCCGCAATCACCGCCATGAAGCGGATGCGCCGCACGGGGTAGCCGAGCGCATGCGCCGATTCGGGCGACTCGCCCACCGAGCGCAGCACCAGGCCGGCGCGGGTGCGGTACAGGAACCAGATCAGGCCGAAGGTCAGCACCACGGCAAAGTACACCATGGGGTGGTGCCGGAACAGCGCGGGTCCGACGAGCGGAATGTCGCTGAGCACCGGTACGGCGTAAGACACGCTTTCAGGCAGCTTGGCCTGCACGAAGTTGATGCCCACGAAGGCGGAGAAGCCGACGCCGAAGAGGCTGAGCGCAAGCCCGGTGGCGTACTGGTTGGTGTTGAGCCAGATCACCAGCACGCCGAAGAAGGCCGCGAGCAATGCGCCGGCCGCCATGCCCGCCAGGAAACCCAGCCAGGGGTTGTGCGTGATGACGACCGTCGCAAAGCCGGCGATGGCGGCGCAGAGCATCATGCCTTCGGCGCCCAGGTTGACGATGCCGGCTTTCTCGTTGATCAAAAGGCCCAGTGCGGCGATGGCAAGTACGGTGCCGGCGCTGAGGGTGGAACCCAGCAGGAGTGCGTAGCTGTCCATTTTTCAGTTGCTCCGGCGTGGGGTGCTTGTTTGGTGTTGCTGTTCAGGGCGGGTGCAAAGGCCACCGGGTACTCCCCTCCGCGAATGTCCCCCGCCTTCGGCTCCTCCTTTATTTCGCTGCGCGGAGCACCCGATGCCCTGTGCACTGGGGCACGCTGCTGGTGTTCGGCGGTTCATTCAGAGCGCTCCTTCGGTCGACCGCGCGGCCGGGGCAGTCAACGGCGTGCTGACTTGCAGCGAGCTCGTCGTGTGGGTGGCGACGGCCTTGGCGGCTGCCTTGCGGCGGATGCGGTAGGCGATGAGCGTGTCGCAGGCCAGCAGCGTGAAGAGCAGCAAACCCTGGAACACACCGGTCAGCGACTTGGGCAGGCCCAGGCGCGACTGCGCGAGCTCGCCGCCGATGTAGAACATGCTCATGAGGATGGCCGAGAACACCATGCCCACCGGGTGCAGCCGGCCGACGAAGGCCACGATGATGGCCGCGAAGCCGTAGCCGGCCGGCACGTAGGGCGTGAGCTGGCCGAGCGGGCCGGCCACCTCGAGCGCACCGGCCAGGCCTGCTGCGCCGCCCGAGGTCAGCAGCGCGATCCAGATTGCGCGCCGCGCCGAGAAGCCTGCATAACGCGCGGCCGCCGGGGCGAGCCCGCCGACCTGCTGCGCGAAACCCGCGCGCGTTCGGAACAGGAACACCCACAAGGCGCCCACGCCGAGCAGCGCGATGATCAACCCGATGCTCACACGCGAACCCTTGAAGAGCCGCGGAATCTGCGTCACGGCCTCGAAGGTTTTCGATTGCGGAAAGTTGTAGCCCTGCGGATCTTTCCAGGGGCCGAAGACCATGTAGCCGAGCAGCAGCGTGGCCACATACACCAGCATCAGGCTCACGAGGATCTCGTTGGCGTTGAACTTGTCGCGCAAGAACGCCACGATGCCGGCCCACACCATGCCGCCAAGGGTGCCCGCAACAAGAATGGCCACCACGATCCATGAGCCGGTGGTCTTGTCGGCCATGAGCGCAACGCCGCCCGCGGCAATGGCGCCGAACACGAACTGGCCCTCTGCGCCGATGTTCCACACATTGGAGCGAAAGCACACGGCCAGGCCGAGCGCGATGATGAGCAGCGGCGTGGCTTTGATCGTGAGCTCGCCGATGGCGTAGCCGCTTTTGATGGGTTCGTAGAAGAACACCAGCAGGCCCTTGACCGGGTCTTTGCCCAGCGCGGCGAACAGCGCCACGCCGATGAGCACGGTGATCAGCAGCGCCAGGATCGGCGAGGCAAAGGTCCAGAAGCGCGAAAGCTCCGGGCGAGGTTCGAGCTTAAGCATGGGCCGCCTCCTTGTTGTTGTTCTTCTTATCCCAAAGGCCGCTCATCCACTCGCCGATCTGCGGCAGCGTGGCGGCGGCGCGGTCGATCGAGGGCGACAGCCGGCCCTTGGCAATCACGTGCAGCCGGTCGCTGATGTCGAACAGCTCGTCGAGTTCTTCGCTCACCACCAGCACGGCGCAGCCTGCATCGCGCAGCGCAAGAATTTCGCTGCGAATGAGTGCGGCGGCGCCCACGTCCACGCCCCAGGTCGGCTGCGCGACGATGAAAAGCTTGGGGTTGGCGTCGATCTCGCGGCCGACGATGAACTTCTGCAGGTTGCCGCCCGAGAGCGACCGCGCCGCGGCATTCGGTCCGCCGGCCTTCACATTGAAGCGCTCGATGATGCCGCGGGCATGTTTTTCGAGCGCCGAGGTGCGGATCCAGCCGCCCTTGCCCACCGCATTGCCGCGCGTGAGCAGGAGGTTGTGCGCAAGGCCGAGCGTGGGCACCGCGCCGCGGCCCAACCGTTCTTCCGGCACAAAGTGCAGGCCGAGCGCGCGCCGCGCGCGTGGCCGCAGTCGTCCGGCGGGCTTGTCGAACACCCGCACCATCGCGGCCTCGGCACGCACGTCTTCGCCCGAGAGCGCGTAGAGCAGTTCTTTCTGGCCGTTGCCGGACACGCCCGCAATACCGACCACCTCGCCGGCGCGCACGTCGAACGAAATGCCGTCGAGGTCGACGCCGAACTGGTCTTCACGCGCAAGAGAAAGCCTGTCGACATGCAGCGCCACCGCACCCGCATGCACCGGTCGGTGCTTGAGCGGCGGCGGCTCGGCGCCGATCATCAGCCGCGAGAGCGACTCGTTGCTTTCGTTCTGCGGATTGCACACGCCGGTGACCTTGCCGCCGCGCAGCACCGTGCACGCCGTGCACAGCTCGCGAATTTCGTGCAGCTTGTGGCTGATGTAGAGGATGCTGCAGCCTTCGGAGGCCAGCTTGTTGAGCACCGTGAAGAGCTTGATGACCGCCTGCGGCGTGAGCACCGAGGTCGGCTCGTCCAGGATGAGCAGCTTGGGGTTGGTGAGCAGCGCGCGGATGATCTCCACCCGTTGCATCTCGCCTACCGAGAGCGTGTGCACCGGGCGCGAAGGATCGATGTCGAGCCCGTATTCGCTCGCCTTGGCCGTGATGCTGCGGGCCACCTCGGCCAGCTGCAGAGACTTGTCCAGGCCCAGCCACACGTTTTCGGCCACGGTGAGCGTGTCGAACAGGCTGAAGTGCTGGAACACCATGCTGATGCCCAGCGCCCTTGCCTGCTGCGGGTTGCGCAGGTTGACGGCCTGGCCGTCGAAGACCACCGTGCCTTCGTCGGGCTTGACCGAGCCGTAGATGATCTTCATCAACGTCGACTTGCCGGCGCCGTTTTCGCCGAGCACTGCATGGATTTCGCCGGGCGCCACGGCCAGCGAGATGTCGCTGTTCGCCACCACCGCGGGGTAGCGCTTGGTGATGTTCGCGAGCTGGAGTCTGGGGGTTGTCATGCCGGGTTTCGTGGGTTTGTCTCGTTCAACAGCAACAAGCGGAAAACATAGCTACAAGTTTAATAGCGTCCCCGCAACCATCGGCGCCCGACGGCGCTTTGCTCAGTGTCCGCCGATGTAGGCGAACTTGAACAGGAAAATTGCTGCGATCACCCAGACCATCGCATGCACTTCCCGTGCCCGGCCGGTGAAGAGCTTGAGCACGGCGTAGGTGATGAAGCCAAAGGCCAGGCCGTTGGCAATCGAGTAGGTAAAAGGCATGGCCAGCGCGGTCACCGCCGCCGGAATCACCTCGGTGGTGTCTTCCCAGTCGAGCTCGACCAGGTCGCGCAGCATCAGGCAGCCCACGAACAGCAGCGCCGGTGCGGTGGCGTAGGCCGGCACCGAGCCCGCGAGCGGCGAGATCATGAGGCAAGCGAGGAACAGCCCCGCCACCACCACGGCCGTGAGGCCGGTGCGGCCACCCGCCTGCACGCCGGCCGCGCTTTCCACATAGGCCGTGGTGCTCGAGGTACCGAGCAGCGAGCCCGCGAAGATGGCGCCGCTGTCGGCCAGGAGCGCCTTGTTCATGCGCTCCATCTTGCCGGGCACCAAGAGGCCGGCGCGCTTGGCCACGCCCATCAGCGTGCCGGTGGCGTCGAACATCTCGACCAGAAAGAACACCAGCACCACGTTCAAAATGCCGCCCTTCAGTGCGCCAAGGATGTCCAGCTGCATGAAGGTGGGCGCAATGGACGGCGGCGCATCGAACACGCCGTGGAACTTGTTGCCGCCGAAGAAGAACGACAGCACCGTCACCAGCAGGATGCCGATCAATATGGCACCGCGCACCTTGAGCCGGTCGAGCGCCACAATCACCAGGAAGCCCAGCGTGGCCAACACCACCGGCGCCGAATGCAGGTCGCCCAACGTGACGAAGGTGGCCGGCGAGGCAGCGACCACGCCCGCGCTCTTGAGCGCGATGAGCGCGAGGAACATGCCGATGCCCACGGTGATCGCCGTTCGAAGCGACTGCGGTATGCCCTGTATGAACAGCTCCCGCAATCCGGTGACCGTGACAATGAGGAACAGGCAGCCCGAGATGAACACCGCGCCCAACGCCACCTGCCATGTGTAGCCCACGCCCAGCACCACCACGTAGGCAAAGTAGGCGTTCAGCCCCATGCCTGGCGCCATGGCAATCGGGTAGTTGGCATACAGGCCCATGATCAGCGTGCCCAGCGCCGCGATCAGGCAGGTGGCCACGAACACCGCGCCCTTGGGCATGCCCGCGTCGCCGAGGATCGACGGGTTCACGAAGATGATGTAGGCCATCGTCAGGAAGGTGGTGAGCCCTGCGATGACTTCGGTGCGCACAGTGGTGTTGTGCTCGGTGAGCTTGAACATGCGTTCAAGCAAGCCCGCATTCCGCGGCGCGGTGCGCGCGGCTGTCCCCGAGGCGTGGGGATCGGTGACCTTGGGCACCTCTTCAAACCTGTTCATGTCGCTTGTCTCCAGCTGTTGTATTTGGCGGTTCGTTCATCGTCGCCCCGGCCGCGACGCCGGCGCGGCCGAAGGATTCGTCAGGGCGGGTCGGGAGCCTCCGCTGCGACGGCCCGCTGGGCCTGGGTGGTGAAGGCGGGCCGCAGCGAGGCCGCCACGTCCTTGATGCATTCGCGCAGCCAGCGCGCGGAACTCGACGAATGGGTGCGCTCGTGCCAGAGCTGGTAGTACATGAGGCGCGGCAGCGCCACCGGGCAATCGAGAATCTTCACCGGCAGCCGTGCGGCAAAGCGCTCGCAATACTGGCGGCCGGTGGTGAGCACCAGGAGGCTCGAGGCCACCATGTCCGGAATGAGGCTGAAGTGCGCGCAGCGCGCCGTGATGTTGCGCTGCCTGCCCAGCTCGTCGAGCATCTGGTCGATGATGCCGCGCCCGCCCGGGTGCATGGGCGTGGGCGCGATGTGCTCGGCCGCGAGCCAGGTCTCCAGGTCCCAGCCGCGGCGCACGGCCGGATGGTCCTGGTTGACCAGCGACACCACCTCGTCGCCGAAGAGCCGGGCCATGTGCAGGTCTTCGGGCGGCTTGAGCCAGTTGCCGATGACCAGGTCGACCTGGCCGAGGGCCAGGTGGCCGTGGTAGTCCGAATCGGGCGTGAGCGCATGGATCTCGATCTGGCACAGCGGCGCCTCGCGCTTCACGTGCGCCACCAGCATCGGCAGGAACAGCGGGTCCATGTAGTCGCTGGCCGCAATGCGGAAGGTGGTCGCCGCCGATTGCGGCTCGAAGCCGCGCGCATCGGAGAACAGCATTTCGGCGGCACGCAGAATGCTGGCCGCGGGCTCGATCATGCGCAGCCCCGCATCGGTCGGCACCATGCCCGAGCCCGAGCGCACCAGCAGCGGGTCGCCCGAGAGTTCGCGCAGGCGCTTCAGCGCGGCCGAAACGGCCGGCTGGTACATGCCCAGGCGAATGGCGGCGCGCGAAACGCTGCGGTCGGTCAGCACGGTGTGCAGCACCCGTATGAGGTGCAAATCGATCTTGTCGAACAAGGCCTGGTCACGCATGCCGTCCTCCCTGCGCAGCGGGCTGCAGCCACGGCCCGGAAAAACCGGTTCCGCGGTGGTTCGCGAAGAGGACGAGGGCGTGGGGCATTGGAAGGACTTTGGACATGCGCCAAAGTCTACGAGTGGGCTATGCGGACTGGACGGCCGTGATGGCGCGAAGAATCGATTCGCTCGTGGCCGGCGCCTTCAGCGGCGGATCGACCCTGTGGCCGCCCGCGGCGGACACCGCGTCGCGGATGGCGAAGAACACCGAGAACGGCAGCAGCAGCGGCGGTTCGCCCACGGCCTTGCTGCGGTGGATGGAGTCCTCGAAGTTCTGGCCTTCGAACAGGCGCACGTTGAAGATGGGCGGGCAGTCGTTGGCCGTCGGAATCTTGTAGGTGCTGGGCGCGTGCGTGGTGAGCTTGCCACTTTGCGGATGCCACACCAGCTCTTCGGTGGTGAGCCAGCCCATGCCCTGGATGAACGCGCCTTCGACCTGGCCGATGTCCACGGCCGGGTTCAGCGACTTGCCCGCGTCGTGCAGGATGTCGGCGCGCAAGAGCTTCCACTCGCCGGTGAGCGTGTCGACGACCACCTCGCTCACCGCCGCGCCATAGGCGTAGTAGTAGAACGGGCGGCCCTGCATCTTTTCCTTGTCCCAGCTGAGGCCGGGGGTGGCATAGAAGCCGTCGGACCACAGCTGCTTGCGGTCGAGATACGCCTCGCCCACCACGGTGCTGAAGGCCAGCGTGCGGCCGTTGACTTCGACCTTGTCGTTGGCAAAACGCACCTCGCCCGGCTTGCCACCATGGCGTTCGGCCGCGCTTTGCGCAAGCCGCTCGCGGATCTGACGCGCCGCATCTTGCGCGGCCTTGCCGTTCAGGTCGGCGCCGGTCGATGCGGCGGTGGCCGAGGTGTTGGCCACCTTGGTGGTGTCGGTTGCGGTCACGCGCACGCGCTCGAAGCTCACGCCCAGCTCGTGCGCCACCACCTGCGCCACCTTGGTGTTGAGGCCCTGCCCCATCTCGGTTCCGCCGTGGTTCACGAGAATGGAGCCATCGGTGTACACATGCACCAGTGCGCCGGCCTGGTTGAAATGCTTCACGTTGAACGAAATGCCGAACTTGAGCGGCGCAAGCGCAAGACCGCGCTTGAGCACCACGCTCTTCTGGTTGAACGCGGCGATCTCCTCGCGCCGGGCGCGGTAGTCGCTGCTGGTTTCGAGCTCGGCCACCAGTTCGTGCACGATGTTGTCGGTCACCGTCTGCCGGTAAGGCGTGACGTTGTTCTCCGCCTTGCCGTAGAAGTTGACGCGCCGCACGTCGAGCGGGTCGCGCTTCAGCTCGCGCGCCACGGAGTCGAGGATGTTCTCGACGGCAATGGCGCCCTGCGGCCCGCCAAAGCCACGAAATGCCGTGTTGCTCTGCGTGTTGGTCTTGCCCGAATAGCCGTGCATCGCCACGTTGGGCAGCCAGTAGGCGTTGTCGAAGTGGCAGAGCGCCCGTGTCATCACGGGGCCCGAAAGATCGGCCGAGTGGCCGGCCCGCGAGACCATGGTGATCTCCGCGCCGAGGATGCGTCCGTCGTCGTCATAGCCCACGTCGTACTCGTACCAGAAGCAGTGGCGGCGGCCGGTGATCATGAAGTCGTCGTCGCGGTCGAGCCTGAGCTTGACCGGGCGGCGCAGCTTGCTGGCCGCCACCGCGGCCACGCAGGCGAACAGCGCCGATTGCGACTCCTTGCCGCCGAAGCCGCCGCCCATGCGCCGGCATTCGACATGCACCTCGTTCGACTGCAGGTGCAGCGCATGCGCCACCAGGTGCTGCATCTCGCTCGGGTGCTGCGTGGAGCAATGAATGTGCAGCGCGCCGCCCTCTTTCGGAATGGCGTAGCTGATCTGGCCTTCGAGGTAGAACTGTTCCTGCCCGCCCACGTCGAGCGTGGCCTTGTGGCGGTGCGGCGCGGCGGCAATGGCAGCGCGCACCGCCGCCTCGTCGCCTTCGTTGGCGCTGCCGCCGCTGCGCACGATGTGCATTGGCGGCACCACATACTGGCCGCGGGCGTGCGCATCCTGCGGCGTGAGCACGGGCGGCTCCGCCTCGAGTGCGATGGCGTCTTTCGCCTTTGCGGCGGCACGGCGCGCGGCATCGCGGCTTTCCGCAATCACCGCGAACACCGGCTGGCCCAGGTAGCGGATCTGGCCGCCGTCCTTCAGCGAAAGCAGTATCGGGTCGTCGTGCACGATCGAGCCGCAGTCGTTGGTGCCCGGAATGTCGTCGGCCGTCAGCACCGACACCACGCCCGGCATAGCGCGGATGGCGTCGAGCGACAGCGCCGTCACCCGGCCGTTGGCTGCGGGCGAGAGGCCCAGCGCGCAATGCAGCGTGCCCGCAATCTCGGGAATGTCGTCGATGTAGGTGGCTTCGCCGGCCACGTGCAGGTGCGCCGATTCGTGCGGGCGGCTGATGCCGACACGCGCGCCGAGTTCGTGCGCCACCGCCTCGGCCGCAGGGTCGATGCGCGCGGCGGTGTTCTTCAGGTAGTCGGCAAAGGGCTCGGCGGGCTGCAGCAGGCGGGCGTCGATGGGCTTGTTCATGGTCAGACTCCTTCCGCCGCGGCCTTGGCCGAGGCATGGGGCATCACGCTCCAGACGCTGGTCTCTTCGAGCGAGAGTGCGTCGTCGGCGCGGGTTTCGAGCCAGAGGCGCTGGATGAGGTTCTGCGCCACCTGCAGCCGGTAGTCGGCCGATGCGCGCATGTCCGACAGCGGCTTGAAGTCTTGCGCAAGCGCAAGCTTGGCGGTGTTCACGCTGGCCTGCGTCCAGGGCTTGCCCACGAGTGCGGCCTCGGCCTGGGCGGCGCGCTTCACCGTGGCGGCCATCCCGCCGAAAGCCAGGCGCACGGCCTTCACCGTGTCGCTGCCCTCTTCCAGCTCCACCGCAAAACCGGCGCACAGCGCGGAAATGTCGCAGTCGAAGCGCTTGCTGATCTTGTAGGCGCGCACCTGGCGGTGCATGGCCGCGAGCGGAACCGCGAGGCCCTGCACAAACTCGCCCGGCTGCAGCTGGTTCTTCATGTAGTCGATATAAAAATCGGGCAGCGGCATGCGGCGCACCACATCGCCGCGGCGCAGCTCGATCTCTGCGTCGAGCGACATCAGCACCGGCGGCGAATCGCCGATGGGCGAGCCGTTGGCCACGTTGCCACCCATGGTGCCGGCATGGCGGATGGGCGGCGAGGCAAAGCGCAGCCACACGTCCTGCAGGCTGGGCACGCGCTGCACCAGGGCTTCGAATGCCGATTCGAGCGATGCGCCGGCGCCGATGTAGACCTCCTCGGCACGGGCTTCGACGATCTTCATTTCGGCCACGTCGCCCACGTAGATGATGTCGCCCAGGTCGCGAAACTGCTTGTTGACCCAGAGGCCGACGTCGGTGGAGCCCGAGAGCAGCTGCGCACCCGGTTTCTGCACGCGCAGCGCCGCCAACTGCGCGAGCGTTCTGGGCGCGTGAAAGTGGTCGATGCGGGCGCCGAGCGGCGCGGCGTAGTCGAGGCCCTCTCCCTGCAGGTTTCCCTGCAGCGCCGCGAGCGCGGCCACCACCGGCTGCGCGTCGAGCCGCACCGGCGGCAGGTCGAACATGCGTTGGCCGGCGTCGAGAATCGGCCGGTAGCCGGTGCAGCGGCACAGGTTGCCCGAAAGCTCGTCGGCCAACTGCTGGCGGGTGGGCTGGGTGCCCTCGGCCTGGTGGTGCTCGTAGGCGGACCACAGCGACATCACGAACCCCGGAGTGCAAAAGCCGCACTGCGAGCCATGGCAATCGACCATGGCCTGCTGCACCGGGTGCAGGCGGTGCACGGGGTGCGGGCGCTTGTCTTGCGCCTTCACTTCGGTCTCGCCTGCCGCATGGGTCTGGCACTGGTCCTTGAGGTCTTCGACCGTGAAAAGCGCCTTGCCGTGCAAGGTGGGCAAGAACTGGATGCAGGCGTTGACCGTTTGCAGCTTCAGGCCGCCGGCCTCGGCCAGCTCGCCGATGACCACGGTACAGGCACCGCAGTCGCCTTCGTTGCAGCCTTCCTTGGTGCCGGTGCAGTGCGCATCCTCGCGCAGCCAGTCGAGCACGGAGCGCGTGGGGTGGACGCCGCTGACGTCGACGATTTTTCCACGGTGGAAAAACCGGATGGGTTGGATCTTGTTGCTGCTCTCGGTGCTCATGCTCTTCGTGCTCGTGGGCGGCTCGTTTCGGCCAAGCGTTGACGTTAGCGGCTTGCGCCGCCGGGTACATACCGCAGCGCCCATATTGCGTATGTGGGGGGCGGTATGCAAGCTACGGGGAAACCCTTGAGCCTGTGAGCAATTCCTAGGCCATACCGGGCCATACCGGGCCATTTCAGGCGGGCCGCCGCCTTTTTGCGTCAGGCGCCGTCCGAAAACAGCCCCGCGATCACCTGCCGAAGCCAGCGGTTGGCCGGATCGGCCTCGAAGCGCTTGCTCCAATGCAGCGAAACCGTGAAGTCGCGCAGTGGAAAAGCCGGCTCCACGATGGCGTAGCCGCCGTCTTCTGCAAAACCGCGCGCAATGTTGCGCGGCATTACCACGGCCAGATCGGTGGCGCGCACGATGGCCGGCAGCACCATGAAGTGCTCGGTGGTCAGGCGTACACGTTCCTCCAGGTTGAGCAGCTGCAAGATGCGCAGCGTTTCCGCATGCGTGCGCACCGCCACGTATTCAAGCGTTTGCAGCGCCTCGATGAGCGCCTGGCTGTTGCGCCGCCCGCGCGCAAACGGATGGCCCTTGCGCAGCAGCACGATGTAGCGGTCTTTCAGCAGGTGCTTGCGCTGCGTGTCGCGCACCTTGGGCAAGAAGCCGAAGGCAAAGTCGATGCGGCCGCTGTCGAGCGCGGGCGCTATTTCAGTGGGCGCCAGCGGCAGGGTCTCCACGCGCACGCCGGGCGCCAGCTCGCCAAGCCGCGCCATGAGCGAAGGCAGAAAACGGCCTTCGCCGATGTCGCTCATGTGAATGCGAAAGGTCTTGCGCGAGGCCTGCGGCTCGAAGCGGCCGGGCTCCTGCAGCGCTTCTTCGAGCGTGTTGAGCGCGGCCTGCACCGCAACGGCCAGCCGGTCGGCGCGGGGCGTGGGCGCAACCCCGCCGGGCGCGCGCGTGAAGAGCGCATCTTTCAGCAGCAGTCGCAGGCGGCCAAGGCCGTGGCTCGCGGCGGGCTGCGTAAGGCCCAGCTCTTCGGCGGCGCGGCTCACGCTGCGGGCGCGATAGACCGCATCGAACAGGCGCAGCAGGTTGAGGTCTATCGTTTGTATATGCATGGCATGCATATTACTTAGCTCGATTATTTTATTGAAGACCCGGCGCAGGGCTCGCACACTGGCCGCCGTTGCCGATCGGCCCAAGGGCCGGCGAGCACGAAGAGCCCACCCACGAGAAGGAGACAAGACATGGCCAGACTGCGTCCGCATGCGGCAATTGCCGCCGCCCTGCTTTGCGTTGCCACCACCGCCGCGTGGGCCCAGCAGCCTCCGGCCGAAGAGCCGGGCTGGGCCAAGGGGCGCCCCAAGACGGAGGCAGCCACGCGCATGGCGCCCGTCCCATCCTTCCCCATTCCGACCGCGGTGGACCAACTGCCCACCGCCAAGTTCAAGCTGCCGCCGGGCTTCAAGGTGGAGACCTGGGCCTCGGGCGTGCTGGATGCGCGGTCGCTGCGCCAGGGCGACAAGGGCACGGTGTTCGTGAGCACGCTCTTCGTGGGCAACAAGGTCTATGCCATTGCCGAGAAGGGCGACCGCAAGCCCAAGACCATCGTCGACAAGACCGAGTTCGCCACCGGCATCGAATACCACAAGGGCGCGCTGTACCTTGCCACGCACAAGCAGATCGTTCGCTACGACGGCATCGAGGACAAGCTCGACAACCCCGGCACGCCGGCGGTGCTCAACGACAAGCTGCCCGGTGGGCAAGACCACAGCTGGCGCTACCTGCGCGTGCGCGACAACAAGCTGTACTACGCAGTGGGTGCGCCCTGCAACATCTGCGATCCCGACGAGGCGCATGCGCGCATCTTTCGCATGAACCTGGACGGAAGCGGCATCGAGACGGTGGCGCGCGGCGTGCGCAACACGGTGGGCTTCGACTTCGATCCGAAGACCGGCAATCTCTGGTTTACCGACAACGGGCGCGACTGGCTCAGCGAAGACCTGCCGAACGACGAACTGAACGTGGTGACCGCGCCCAACCAGCACTTCGGCTATCCGTATTGCCACCAGGGCAACATTGCCGACCCCGAATTCGGCTGGGGCAAGAACTGCGGCGAGTTCACCAAACCCGCCGCGCTGCTCGGTGCGCATGCCGCCGGCCTGGGCCTCACGTTCTATAACGGGAAGATGTTCCCGAGCAAGTACCGCGGCGCGATGTTCATTGCACGCCATGGCCCATGGAACCGCACCACCAAGTACGCGGACATTGCCGTGGCATGGCCGGACGGCAAGGGCGGCGCGAAGGTCGAGCCGTTCATGACGGGCTTCGTCGAGAACAACAACTACCTCGGCCGGCCGGTGGACTTCCTGGTGCTGAAGGACGGCTCCATGCTCGTGAGCGATGACCACGCGGGTGCCATCTACCGCATCAGCTACAGCGGCCGATGAGCAGGGGTTTCGTTCTTGCGGCTTTCATGCAGGCAGGCGTAGCCATGGCCATGACGCTCCTCGCTTCAGCGGCGCCTTCCGCCAGTGCGCAAGGCACGCAGGCTGCGCAGGGCAGCTATGCGCAGCGCTATGCCGCGGTGTGCGCCTCGTGCCACGGAGCCAATGGGCGCAGCGACATGGCGGGAACACCGGTGCTCGCGGGCCAGCATTCGTTCTATGCCATCACGCAGCTGTTTCTGTTTCGTGAAGGCCGGCGCGACAACCCCGCCATGACGGCGGTGGCCAAGACCATGAAGGACGAGGACCTGCGTGGCTTCTCGGAGTTCATTGCCACGCTGCCGGCCGTGCCCGCACCGGCCCCGGCCGCGCCGCCCGATGCCGCCCGCATGGCGCGCGGGCAGGCGCTGGCGCAAACGCACCGCTGCGTGATCTGCCACGGCGCCGACCTGAGCGGCGGACAGCAGGTGCCCCGCATCGCACAGCAGCGCGAGGACTACCTGCAGATGACGCTGCACGGCTTTCGCACCGGCAAGCGGCCTGGCTACACGCAGGCGATGACCGAGGCCGTGAGCGGCATCCCGCCGGAGGACCTGGACACCCTTGCGTATTACGCGGCGCGCTTTCCCGGCCCAGCCGCCAAGCCGCCCGGCAAGTAGCCACCGATACCGCAGCGCAACGCCGGCGAAAAGCGCGGCGCGGGAAACGCGCGCCTTTGCCGCCAGACATTCAACCACCACATCAACCCATCGGAGCCGAATCTCTTGGAAGTTTCATTCAGCAAGGAAGTGCAATCGCTGCGCCTGGGCGCCGGCGACACATTCCACGGCGAGGGCATTCTCGCGATCACCAAGGGCCTGCTGCAATCGGGCGTGGCCTACGTTGGCGGCTACCAGGGCGCGCCGGTCTCGCACTTGCTCGACGTGATGGTGCAGGCCAAGACATACATGGACGAGCTGGGCGTGCACGTGGAGGCCTGCTCGAACGAAGCCTCCGCTGCCGCGATGCTCGGCGCTTCCATTCACTACCCGCTGCGCGGCGCCGTCACGTGGAAGTCCATCGTCGGCACCAACGTGGCGGCCGATGCGCTCTCCAATCTCTCGTCGCCCGGCGTGACGGGCGGCGTGCTGGTGGTGGTGGGCGAGGACTACGGCGAAGGGGCGAGCGTGATCCAGGAGCGCACGCATGCCTACGCGCTCAAGTCGAGCATGTGCCTGCTCGATCCGCGGCCCGACCTCGGCCAGATGGTGCGCATGGTCGAGCACGGTTTCCGGCTCTCGGAGGCATCGAACATGCCCTGCCTCATGGAGCTGCGCATCCGCACCTGCCATGTGCGCGGCAGCTTCGAGTGCAAGGACAACATCGCGCCCGCCGTGTCGACCCGCGCGCTGATGACCGAGCCCGCGGGCTTCGACTACATGCGCCTCGCGCATCCGCCGGTCACCTTTCGCCACGAGAAGCTCAAGGGCGATGAGCGCATTCCGGCGGCGCGGCGCTACATCGTGGAGCATGGACTCAACGAACTCATTCCGGCTGGCCGCCATGCCGATCTTGGCATCGTGGTACAGGGCGGGCTGTACAACGCGCTGATCCGCAGCCTGCAGCAGCAAGGCCTGGCCGATGCATTCGGCGAGACGGACATTCCTATTCTGGTGCTCAACGTGACCTACCCGCTGGTGCCCGAACAGGTGGCCGACTTCTGCGTGGGCAAGCGCGCGGTGCTGGTGGTGGAAGAGGGCCAGCCCGAATACATCGAACAGGACATCGCCACGCTGCTGCGCCGGCGCGACATCCAGACACCGCTGCACGGCAAGGACATGCTGCCTTCGGCGGGCGAGTACGGCGTCGAGGTGCTCGCGGGCGGCATCGGCGTGTTCGCGGCCAAATACATCGGGCCGGGCGAAGCCTCTTCGTCCGCCGCGGCCTGGCTGGCCGGCAACCGCGAAAGGCGCGAGGCCGTGGCGCGCCAGCTCTCCGCGCCGCTGCCCAACCGGCCGCCGAGCTTTTGCGTCGGCTGCCCTGAACGGCCAGTGTTCTCGGCTCTGAAGCTTGCGCAGCAGCAGACCGGTCCCGTGCACATTGCGGCCGACATCGGCTGCCATGCCTTCGGCACCTTCGAGCCGTTTTCGATGGGGCATTCGATCCTCGGCTACGGCATGAGCCTGGCAAGCCGCGCGGGCGTGACACCGATGATGAACCGGCGCACGCTGTCGATCATGGGCGACGGCGGCTTCTGGCACAACGGCCTGCTCACGGGCGTGCAGAGCGCGCTCTTCAACAGCGACGACGCGGTGCTGCTGATCTTCAAGAACGGCTACACGTCGGCCACCGGTACGCAGGACATCATCTCCACGCCCGACGACGAAATGAAGGAGCGTGCGGTCGACAAGCAGCAGAGCCTGGTCGACAAGAACCAGACCATCGAAGCCACGCTGACGGGCCTGGGCGTGAAGTGGATGCGCACCGTGACCACCTACGACGTGGAGCGCATGCGCAAGACGCTGACCGAGGCGCTCACCAGCGACTTCAACGGCCTGAAGGTGGTGATTGCCGAGGGCGAGTGTCAGCTGGAGCGGCAGCGCCGCATCAAGCCCTGGATTGCAAGCCTGCTCAAGAAGGGCGAGCGCGTGGTGCGCGTGAAATACGGCGTCGACGAAGACGTATGCAACGGCGACCACGCCTGCATCCGTCTTTCGGGCTGCCCGACGCTCACGCTGAAGGACAACCCCGATCCGCTGAAGGTCGACCCGGTGGCTACCGTGATCGACGGCTGCGTGGGCTGCGGCCTGTGCGGCGAGAACGCGCATGCGGCCACGCTGTGCCCCAGCTTCTACCGCGCCGAAGTGGTGCAGAACCCGAAGTGGCATGAACGCCTTCTGCACAGCCTTCGCGGTGCGGTGGTGCGTGCCCTTCAACCCGCATGAGTCACGCCATGGAACAGAGCCGACCCATCACCCTTCTCGTCTGCGCCCTGGGCGGCGAAGGCGGCGGCGTGCTCACCGAATGGCTGGTCGACATTGCCCGCCACGCCGGCTATGCCGCGCAGAGCACATCGATTCCCGGCGTGGCGCAGCGCACCGGCGCCACCACCTACTACATCGAAGTGTTTCCGGTGCCGCTCGCGCAGCTCGCCGGCAGGCGGCCGGTGTTCAGCCTGAGCCCGGTGCCGGGTGCGCTCGACGCCATCGTCTCTTCGGAACTGCTCGAGACCGCGCGCCAGATCGGCAACGGCATGAGCGCGCCGCTGCGCACGCTGGTCATCAGCTCTTCGGCGCGCATCTTCACCACGGCCGAGCGCATGCAGCCCGGCGACGGACGTGCCGACGCGCAGCACCTGCTCGACGTGGTCAAGGCCTTCAGCCGCGAGCACCATGTGTTCGACATGAACGCCGTGGCGCGCGAGGCCGGCACGGTGGTCAGCGCCGTGATGCTCGGCGCCATTGCGGGCAGCGGCCTCTTTCCGTTCCCGCGAGAAGCTTATGAGCACGTGGTGCGCGGCGGCGACACGAGCGCGCCTGAAAAGCTGAACAAGATGGCCGCGGCCAGCCTGCGCGGCTTTGCCGCCGCCTTCGACGCGGTGAGCGCGCCGCGCGCCCAGGCCGCCTTCGTGAGCAGCGTGATGGCCGGCGACACGGCCGACGCACCGCCACCGGCCCGTGCGCTGCCGGACGACGTGGCACGGCGCTTTCCGCCGGCGGTGCACGACATGCTCGCGCTCGGCCATGCGCGCGTGCTCGACTACCAGGACGCCGCCTATGCCAAGCTCTACGCGGCGCGACTGGCCAGGGTGCTCGATGCCGAGCGCGCCGCCGACCCGGCCGGCGCACAGGGCTTTGCCGTCACCCGCGAGGCCGCGCGGTGGCTCGCGCTGTGGATGGCCTTCGACGACATCGTTCGCGTGGCCGCACTCAAGGGTCGCGCAAGCCGTGCGCAGCGCGTACGGCAGGAAGTGCGTGCCGCCGATGAAGACATCGTGAAGGTGTACGACCACTTCAAGCCCGGCGCGCCTGAGTTCGCCGCGTTGCTGCCGTCCGGCTTGGCGCGCCGCGTGACCGCCTGGGACCGCACCCGCCAGGCGCGCGGCCGCGAGCCTTGGGCGCTGCCGCTCAAGGTGGGCAGCCACTCGGTGTTCGGCATGGCGTCGCTGCGCCTTCTGTCTTCGCTCAAATGGCTGCGCCGCCGAGGCCAGCGCTTTGCGGAGGAACAGGCGCTGATCGAACGCTGGCTCGCGGCCGTGGAAAGCGGCACGCGCGAAGCCTGGGCGCTGGGCCGGGAAGTGGCCCTCTGCGGGCGGCTCATCAAGGGCTACGGCAGCACCAACGAGCGAGGCAAGCACAACCTGCTGCACGTGATCGACGAACTCGCGAGCCGTACGACTTTGCCTGCAACGAAGCGCGCGGAGGCGATTGCCGCAGCGCGCGAGGCGGCCCTGGCAGACGAAGGCGGCAAGGCGCTCGACGCTGCGCTGGTGCGCCACGGCGCCGCGCCAAGGCCGTTGCAGGCGCAGCCTGTCCGCTGGATGAAGCGGCCGCCTTCCACCACCGCCTGATGCAATTTTCATAACAACCAAGGAGACACGACACCATGCCCCATTCCACCCTTCCCTGGCGACGCCGCCTTCTTTTGACCGCCGCCGGCGCGCTGCTGGCCTGCACGCATGCGCAGACGCACGCCCAGGCGCAACCCGGCGCATGGCCCGCGAAGCCGATCAAGGTCGTCGTCAACTTTCCGCCGGGCGGCGCCGCGGACCAGATTGCGCGCGCGGTCTCGCAGCCGCTGCAGGAGTCGCTCAAGCAACCCGTGGTCATCGAGAACCGTGCCGGCGCCAACGGCAACGTCGGCGGCGAATCAGTGGCGCGCGCGCCGGCCGACGGCTACACGCTGCTCATGAGTTCCGGCGGCATGGTGTCGGTGAACCCGCACCTGTATTCGCGCATGAGCTTCGACCCGGCGAAGGACCTGGTGCCTGTGGCCGCCGCCGCGCGCGTGCTTGTCTTTTTGGTGGCCAAGCCTTCGCTGCCGCCCACCAACGTCCGCGAGTTCATTTCGTACCTCAAGGCCAACCCGGGCAAGCTCTCTTACGGCTCGCCGGGCAACGGCAGCTCGCCGCACCTGGCGGGCGAAATGTTCAAGAGCCAGGCCCGCGTCTTCGCGCTGCATGTGCCCTACCGCGGCGCGGCGCCTGCGCTGCAGGACCTGCTCGCGGGCCAGATCGACTATGCGTTCGATCCCGGCATCGGGCTGCAGCAGGTGCGCGCCGGCAAGCTCCGGCTGCTGGCGGTGGGCAGCCCCCAGCGCTCGCCGCAGTTTCCTGATGTACCCACGCTCGACGAGGCCGGACTGCGCGGCTTCGATGCCGACACGGTGTTCGGCTTCTACGCGCCAGCGGGCACGCCGCCCGAAGTGGTGGCGCAACTCAACACGCAGATCAACCGCGCGCTCGCGCTGCCGGCCGTGAAGGAGCGCATTGCCGCGCTGGGCGGCGAAGCGTTGCCGGGCTCGCCGGCCGATTTCCAGCAGCGCGCCGCGGCCGATTCGCAGCGCTTCGGCGCGCTGATTCGCGACCGCAAGATCGTTGCCGACTGAGCACCGCGACAATGAACAGATGAGCAGCAGCAAAGAAATCACCTACACCGCGCGCGTCGAGTTCGGCGACTGCGACCCGGCCGGTATCGTCTGGTTTCCCAACTTCTTCCGCTGGATCGATGCGGCCTCGCGCCACTTCTTTGCGGAATGCGGCGTGCCGCGCTGGGAAGAAACCACCAAGACGCTGGGCGTGATCGGCACGCCGCTGGTCGACACGCACACGCGCTTCGTCAAGGCGGCGAGCTACGGCGACACGCTGCACATTGCGGTGCGCATTGCCGAGTGGCGCGACAAGAGCTTTGTGCAGACCTATCGCGTGACGCGCGGCGACGAGCTGATTCTCGAGTGCGAGGAGGTGCGCATCTTTGCGGCCAAGCGCGAGGGTGGCGGTATCCGCGCGGTGCCGATTCCGCCGGAAATTCGCGCACTGTGCGAATAGCTGCGCTACCTAGCGAGGGGCGAGCCGGCCGCTCTTACTCTCTCTTACTTAGAATGGCCTGATGAACCGGCACCTCCTTTTTCCGCTCGCCTTGCTTGTTGTTACCGGCTGCTCCTCGCCTCCCAACGAGGTGACGTCGTTTCGCGATGGCGCGCTGCGTGCCCCTACCTACGTGCAGGCCTCCGACTACTGCAGCGCACGAAATGCAACGCCCAAGTGGCTCGGCAGGGCGCCCGCCGAGTCGGGCGTGCTGTTCCAGTGCATCGCCAACTGAAGCCAGCAGGCCGCTCCCGCACGTTCGGAACCACCGCGCTGGCAGCGCGGAATATGCCGCCAAGGGTTGACGCGCCTCATGACGCAGTGCAACAATCGAGAGATCTTCACTTCGGAGCCTCGTGCGTGGACAGTGCCAGTTGGATCAGTGACAAGACGCGTGCCTCGGCAGGCGTGACACATCCGGCCCTCTAGCGCAGGCTCTCTTGCGCTGCGGCCGCCGTGCACGCAGCGTGACCCGTTCGCCAATCAGGCCAACGGTTCCCCCCTTCCGAATCCCGCCGTTCTGCGTCACTGACTTTTTCAGTCAGCTTGCGTGCGTCCGTGCGCGAGGCCCTTCATCGCGAAGGAGCCTTGCCATGCGTCAATTCCAATCTCGTCAGCAGCACCAGCAACCGGTGCAGGACAACACCGTTCGCCCGGCGGCGCACGTGCCTGCGCGCGAAGCAGCCACCAGGCAGGACCTCGACAACGAGATGCTCGACCGCGCCGCCGCGCTCTGGACTACGCGGCGCATCCGCAGCTTCTTCCTGCTGCTGGAACAACCCTCCCGCACCACGCAACGCTGAAGCAGTGCACTGCACTGCATTGCACAGCTCCGCACGCACGAATCAAGGAGGCCTTCCATGGACCCCGCTTCTCATTGGCGCCCCTGCGCGCCGCCCATGTTCCGACCCATCGATAACAACAGTTTGCAGCGCACCGCGCCGCAAGGGGATTCCCACGCCTGATTGACGCGGGAGGTTCTTCCCTTCGCGGCCCGCGCCGCGAAGGAAAAAAGAATGAAGAACGTCCTGAAGTCCGTTTTCGAGAGCTTCCTGCGCAGCCGCCGCATGCTGCATCACTTCGAGCGCTGGCAGACGATGCTGGGCTCGAAGCCCGTCGGCGTAGCCTCCGCGGCCATGCCGCCGGACATTGCGAAGGCGCTGGCCGCCGCATCGCATGCCGATGCAAGCGAGCTGCTCGCCACACTCGGCAGCTCGCCACAGGGCCTGAGCGAAGAGCAGGCACAGGCGCTGCGCAAGCGCCTTGGCAGCAACGAGGTTCGCCACGAGCAACCTTTGCCGTGGTGGACGCACCTGTGGCAGTGCTACCGCAATCCGTTCAACCTGCTGCTCACGGTGCTGGCGCTCGTGTCTTACGTGACCGAAGACATGAAGGCCGCACTCGTGATCGGCAGCATGGTGGGGCTGTCGACGGTGCTGCGCTTTTTGCAGGAGTCGCGCTCCAACAAGGCGGCCGAGCGGCTCAAGGCGATGGTGAGCAACACCGCCACCGTGCTGCGGCCGGCGCCCGGCGCCGCGAGCGCGCCGCGCGTTGAAGTGCCGATGCGCGACCTTGTGCCGGGCGACGTGATCGCGCTTTCGGCCGGCGACATGATTCCGGCCGACTGCCGCCTGCTGGGCGCCAAGGACCTGTTCATCAGCCAGTCCGCATTGACGGGCGAAGCCATGCCGGTCGAGAAATTTTCCGTCATCGACCGGAGCAGCCGCGAAGCCGGCGTGCTGGAGCGCGAGAACCTTCTGTTCATGGGCACCAGCGTGATCAGCGGCACTGCCACCGCTCTGATCGTGCACACCGGCAACCGCACCTTCTTCGGCGCGCTCGCGCAGCGCGTGGCCGCCGCCGACCAAGGTACGAGCGCGTTCCAGGCCGGCATCAACCGCGTGAGCTGGGTGCTGATCCGCTTCATGCTGGTGATGGCGCCGCTGGTGCTGGTGATCAACGGCGTGTCCAAGGGCGACTGGTGGGAGGCGGCGCTGTTCGCGCTCTCCATCGCCGTCGGCCTCACGCCCGAGATGCTGCCGATGATCGTGACGGCCACGCTCGCCAAGGGCGCGGTGGTGATGTCGCGCCAGAAGGTGATCGTGAAGCGGCTCGAAGCCATTCACAACTTTGGCGCGATGGACGTGCTGTGCACCGACAAGACCGGCACGCTGACGCAGGACCGCATCGTGCTAGAGCGCCATACCAACGCCTGGGGTGAGGCGTCGAACCGCGTGCTGCAGCTGGCCTACCTGAACAGCTTTCATCAAACCGGCCTTAAGAACCTGCTCGACAAGGCCGTGCTGAACCACGCCGAGATGCAGCCCGAGACCCGCCTGCAGACGGCCTGGCGCAAGATCGACGAAGTGCCGTTCGACTTCTCGCGCCGCCGCATGTCGGTGGTGGTGGAGAACGGCGGCAGCGAGCACCTGCTGATCTGCAAGGGTGCGCTGGAAGAGATTCTTTCGGTGTGCACCGCGGTCGAGCGCGGCGCGGAAGTGCTGGCGCTCGACGGTGATTTGCTGGCGAGCATCCACCGCGTGGCGTCGGAGCTGAATGCACAGGGGCTGCGTGTGGTGGCTGTTGCCAGCCGCGCGCTCAGAGCCGACGCCCGCAAACCCGCCTACGGCGTGGCCGATGAATCAGGGCTCACGCTGTTGGGGTACGTCGCTTTCCTGGATCCGCCGAAGGAATCGACCGCGCCTGCGCTGCGAGCTTTGGCCGAGCATGGCGTGGCAGTCAAGGTGCTCACGGGCGACAACGAACTGGTCGCGCGCAAGGTTTGCGGCGACGTGGGCATCGAAGCCGGCCATGTGGTGCTCGGCCGCGAGATCGAGGCACTGGATGACGCGGGGTTGCGCACGCTGGTCGAGCAGCACCAGGTGTTTGCCAAACTCACGCCGGCGCACAAGGAGCGCATCGTGCATGCGCTGCACGCCAACGGACACGTGGTCGGCTTCATGGGCGACGGCATCAACGATGCGCCGGCCCTGCGTGCGGCGGACATCGGCATCTCGGTGGAGGGCGCGGTGGACGTGGCCAAGGAGTCGGCGGACATCATCCTGCTGGAGAAGAGCCTGATGGTGCTGGAGCAGGGCGTGATCGAGGGGCGCCGCACGTTCGCCAACATGCTCAAGTACATCAAGCTCACGGCAAGCTCGAACTTCGGCAACGTGTTCTCGGTACTGGTGGCGAGTGCGTTCCTGCCGTTCTTGCCGATGCTGCCGTTGCACCTCTTGGTGCAGAACCTGCTGTACGACGTGTCGCAGATTGCGATTCCGTTCGACAACGTCGACCCCGAGTTCCTGCGCAAGCCGCAAAGCTGGAACCCGGCCGACCTGGGCCGGTTCATGGTGTTCTTCGGGCCGCTGAGTTCGGTGTTCGACATCCTGACTTACGCAGTGATGTGGTTCGTGTTCTCGGCCAACACGGCGGGGCACCAGACGTTGTTCCAATCAGGGTGGTTCGTCGAGGGCCTGTTGTCGCAAACACTCATCGTGCACCTGATCCGCACGCGGAAGATCCCGTTCCTGCAAAGCCGTGCCGCCTGGCCGCTGCTGGCAATGGGCGCGGCCATTGCCGCGGCGGGCATCTGGTTGCCAATGGGACGGTTTGCGCACTACTTCAGGCTGCAGGCGCTTCCGCTGGCCTACTTTCCGTGGCTGGCGGCGATGCTGGCTGGGTATGCGACGCTGACGCAGGCGGTCAAGGGGTGGTATGCGCGGCGGTATGGGTGGCAGTGAGGTTTTGTCTTGTCTGTGCTTTGTCAGGGCGCTCTGTTTAGGGCACTGCTGTTCAGGGCTTGTGCAAAGGCCACCGGGTACCCCCCTCCGCGAATGTCCCCCGGGGCTGCGCCCCTCCTCCTTTATTTCGCTGCGCGGAGCACCCGATGCCCTGTGCAC